>CAZIYW010000020.1:0-52925 GCA_964543525.1 uncultured Fibrobacterota bacterium
CCAGGGTATCAGATTATGGCGCAGGTCTCCCAAATTCTACGCTACTAAAATTTTATTAAAACTATTATTGAAAACAGCGGTGCTGAGCGAATAATCACAAAAGTTATTGATGATATTCTTCGAGAGCCCTGGTCCGTAATATTGCGGACTTTTTTTACAATCCTTCCCATTTACCCGGTGGGTACCCGTGTACGTGTAACGGACAGTCCACGCAATGAGTTAATGGGATGCTACGGGGTTGCTGCCGATTTCCGTCCGGATCACATGTTTACCCCAACGGTTATTCTTGTTGAGTCGAAAATTAAAAAACGCCTGCCGAAACCGCTCACTTTTGACTTTGTAAAACATAAAGGATTTGCAATTGAGCTGGCCTGAGGCGAAATCAATATCGTGTCGTATAAAAAGCCTGACAAGTTATGCACAACAATAGTTCTTTTCCATTAAACTGTACAGCATCATGCAGAAGGAAATTACAGCGATTGATACCGGTATGGTAAAAACCGGCAATGCAGGTTCACAGCTCATTGTGAATGCCATAGGCTCCTGTGTTGCAATCATTGCCTATGATGCCACCGCAAAGATAGGGGGCATCGCCCATGTTATGCTGCCGGGAAGGGCACCGGCAGATTCGGAAACCATAAAAACACGATACACCTGCAATGCATTTGAAGAACTTCTCTTTCTTCTTAAAAAAAACGGGGCCGATATACATCATCTCGACTTTTGTATTGCCGGCGGAGGTAATGTACTACAGCGCATTGGAGATACTATCTGCATAAGCAATATAACAGCCGTTACTGCCTGCATCCATGATGCAGGATACACCATCGCAGCACAATCGATCGGTGGTACGGATCGACGAAAAATACGATTCGATATTGAACGGGGAATTGTATTTTGTACTGTTGGCGATAATCCGGAAAGTATATTATATCATTACGGCAAGGAGAATCCGGATGGTATTCTCTTTACTGATGATAAATTAACATAACACAAAAAATACTGTAACAAAAACGCGGTGTTTATACGATCATTACATTAACCCAATAACGCATCTGTGCAGAATCAGTAAATGATGGTGTTATGAGAGGAGCCATGCACCATGACTGCAAATGATGATACTCCATCACGCGGATCTGATGTACCACAAAAAATTCCACGGTATATTTCTCTTTTGATACTTATCTCCGCCTTGTTCTTTATCGCAACAAGCGTATTTTCCAGCTATATTTCCAGACACATTGCTGAAGTCTTAATTCCTCTTCTGTATGCATCCTACGAAATAAGAAGTGAATCTGTGTACGCACACCTCTGGCTTGAAGAAAAGGTTATTGGAGACACTGCTGTTCATGTTGATTCGATTTGGCAGCACGTTGATAGCGCCAAGCAGTATGCCCGGGTATTAATGAACGGCGGTATTTATAAAGAATACAGACTAAAACCGTTGCATGATTCAGTAGTAGAGAGTAATATAATTTGTCTGCAGAATGATTTAGACGCATTTAAGGAAATCGCCCGATCACGGATTGCACTCTCTACAGCAACAGACACTGCAGATAGTGTTACAACACTGCAGATTGCCGGGTCAACGCTTGATAAAACAATTGATTCTTTATTTATCCATTTTAACGTACATTCCATTACGATTGAAGATTTAATCCATAAATATTTACGAAGCAGAGAGAGAATTTTCTTGCGTATCCAGTTTTTTCTTATAGTTATCTGTCTGGTATTAGCACTGTTTTCCGGGTATATCACCTATACAATAAGCAACACCCGTACAATGTATATAAAGCAACTTCAGAATTTAAACCATCAACTCGACGCATCAAATCAACAGTTACAGGCAAACGAGCAACAGCTTCGTGCAGCAAACCAGCAGTTACAGGCACAGGAGCAGCAATTAAAAGCTGAAAATCAGCAATTGACAGCATCGGAACAACAGCTTAAAGCAGTAAATCAACAACTCAATGCTCATGAGCAGCAGTTAAAAGCGGCAAATAAACAGTTAACCGAAAGTGAGCGTCGGTACCGCTCGTTTGTGCAGAATTTCAAAGGAATCGCCTATCAGGGTACCATTGACTGGAAACCCATATTTTTACACGGTGCGGTTACGGAAATTACCGGCTATAAAGAGGGGGAATTCATTGCTGGTAATCCGCGTTGGGATATGATAATACACCCGGATGACAGGAAGCGTATTGTCGAAACATCGGAGAAGATTCAGAATGTCGCCGGTTTCAGTTGTGTGCGGGAATACAGGATTATTGCAAAAGAAAATAACGTGAGACTGATACGCGAGTATATACAGAATATTTTCGATGACTCAGGTAAACCGGTCAAAATTCAGGGGGCCATCTATGATATCACTGAGCAGAAAAAGATGGAAAATGAGCTGAACAGACTTGCAGCCCGAAATGAAGCAATCCTTGGTGCCGTTACCGATATTATTATGGAGGTTGATTTTAATAAAGTGTATACCTGGGCCAATAAAGCCGGTTATGCATTTTTTGGTGACGATGTTATCGGTAAAGAAGCTGCCTATTACTTTGAGGGTGAGCAGGATACCTATGACATTGTCCAGCCGCTCTTCAATGGTGAAGAGGATATTTTTTATGTGGAAAGCTGGCAGCGCAGAAAGGATGGTGAGAAGAGACTTCTTGCCTGGTGGTGCAAGAATCTGAAAGAAGCTGATGGCACGATAATTGGTGCGCTGTCTACTGCCCGTGATATTACAGACCAGAGACGTCTGGAGGAACAGCTTTATCAAACGCGAAAAATGGAGGCTATCGGTCAGCTTGCCGGTGGGATTGCCCATGATTTTAACAATCAATTAACGGGTATCATGGGGTATGCCGATCTATTGAGAGAGAATCTTTCCAATAATAAAGAACTGTTTCGTTATGCCGACATGATTGTCACTGCCACGCGTCGCTCTGCTGATCTGACCGACCAACTACTCGCATTTGCCAGAAAAGGGAAATATCTTGAAGTACCTGTCAATATACACCGGGTGATTGGTGAAGTGGTATTACTCCTCGAGCATAGTATCGATAAAAAAATTAATATCAAGCAGAAATTATATGCGAATCCACCCGTCACGCTCGGTGATCCCACCCAGATACAGAATGCCCTCCTCAATCTTGGGGTTAACGCACGTGATGCAATGCCTGAGGGTGGAGAGCTTATTTTTACTACTAACATCGTGTATCTTGACGAGGAATATTGTGCAGCGAACCCCTATGATGTTAAAAGCGGTTCCTACTTACAAGTAAGTGTTACCGATTCGGGGATCGGTATGGATGAGTCAACAATAAAACATATTTTTGAGCCATTCTTTACTACCAAAGAGACCGGTAAAGGAACCGGTATGGGGCTTGCCGCGGTTTATGGGACCGTGAAAAACCATAAAGGCGCTATTAATGTGTACAGTGAATTAGACTTCGGTACCACCTTCAAGATTTATCTGCCGTTGTATGATACGTCAGATCCGGCTGCACAGGAGGACAAACATACTCGAAAGATAATAAAAGGACATGCAAGGGTTATGGTTGTTGATGATGAAAAGATAATTCTTGATCTTGTATCGGATATGCTCGAAAGTATGAACTATTCCGTTGTTACCGCGATAAATGGGAAAGATGCGCTGGCACACTATAAAAAATTATGGAAAGATATTGATCTGGTTATCCTTGATATGGTGATGCCTGAGATGGGAGGACACGAAACCTTTATTGAAATGAAAAAAATCAATCCTGGGGTAAAGGCTCTGCTCTCATCCGGATACAGTATTACCGGTGACGCTGAGAAAATACTCGATGAGGGCGTGCTTGATTTTATTCAAAAGCCGTATCAAAAAGCAGACCTATCTGAAAAAATTGCCAAGGCCCTTGGCATTGTGTGATAACCGGAACACGACTTTATTTCGCCTATTTCTTAATCTCTCTGTCTATCGTATACCGTCTCCCCTTCCAGGAAAAACTGAACATATTGCCTTTTATCACAATTACCGGAATGAGTATCAGCTGAAGCAGTGAGAGAGGAAAGAAGTATTTGAGCAGATAGACCGATCGGAAAAGGGTAACCGACCGGACTGCAAAGAGAAAATCGACAACTAATTTACAGCATAAGGATGCCAGTAGATAGAAGAAAATAGACGGTATAAAAAAAGCGGTGCACAATGCGTACCACACACCTATGTAGTAAAAAAGAACTGGAATAAAGAACAGTTTAACTGCAAGTGTGGTAATATTCCCTCCATAGGCCCCCCACCGGAACCGCTGATTGAGAAAGTGTGCAAAATCAGAGGCGCCGTCAGTGGTAACAAACGAGCCCGGATCGGTTGCCACTGCAATACGGTATGATGAATTACCATGTACACAGTGGAGCAGATAATTATCCTCCGCAGGACGTACTTTAATACGGCTGAATTCCTCCCGGTTTTCGTCAAAAATTTGCTTTCGGTACGCAAAATTTGATGCAGTACAGGTATAGGCGGAGCCAATACCGACAAATGCAACACCGAGTGCACGTTGAGATAGGTAATCAAGCGCTTCGATTCCTCTCCAGAATCCTCTTTTTCTGGTATATCCAGTGTGTCCGATAACCATCCCGACATCTTTGGTAAAATAGCTGTTTATTGTGCTGAGCCATGTTTCGGGTAAATAACAATCAGCATCAGTACTGACTATTACCTCACCCCTTGCTTCGGATAATCCCTTTATCAAGGCTGTTTTTTTAGGAATTACATCACCATTGTTTTCAATCCTTACCGACCTGCAAAGGCTGTTTCCAGAACAGTATTTGTCGATTATCGCAGGGGTGGTATCCATAGAACGATCATCTGCAATAATCAGTTCATATTTATCGTGTGGATAATCCTGATCAATAATACTTTGGATGCACCGCGCTATTTTTGATTCCTCATTATGAGCTGCAACTATAACTGAGATGAAATGATGAAAATTGTTTTTATACTTGGGAAGACGAAAAAGTCCAATAAAAATATAAAATATTGATATACAATAAATTATTGTTAATAGTAGCAATAAAACTGCAACTATCGGTATCTCAGTTGGCGTTGATAGGTATATTCCTTTTATTTCAATCATAGGCCTTAATTCGTTATATTAAATAATAATTATAAGTTATTAATATATATGATAATACAATAAATATTATATTAATTCTTCAATAGTAAACGGTTTTAATTTCGCCTCCTGTGCAATCTGTAATATACTTTCCAGGGCAATAATTGAATTGGTATAATCACGCCAGGAATCACGGAAATGGCATTCATGAAAGAGTAGTATCGTTCCTCCATCAAGTCTGTTTCCCGCACGCTTAACGATATCTTTCACAGGTAATCTCCTGAAATCAAAGGAGTTAACACTCCAAAGCACTATTTTCATGTTAAAATCACTGCAAGTTGAACAAAGATAAGGGGTTATAATGCCATAAGGCGGTCGCAGGAAACGGTTTTCCACACCGGTTATATCTTCAATCATTTCTTTTGTACGTACTATTTCATCACGTAAAATGGCCTTTTTCTGGAATAGTGCTCTGCCGTGGTTAAAAGTATGGTTTCCGATACAATGCCCACGTGTAGCCATTTCCTTCACCAGTTCACGATTCCTGAGAATATTTCTGCCGGTAAGAAAGAAAGTGCCTCTCCCCTGTTTTTTTTCGAGCAGGCCCATTATCGCAGGTGTATTCTCCGGATGGGGACCGTCATCAAAGGTAAAAGCAACCCGATCATGGACAGCAGATACCTTTCGTATTATCTCACAGTTGAAAAGTTTCATGTTCTCTTATTCTTCTTTTTCTTTCGTTTTTTAATCAAGCTTAAATACGTAAACGGATCGCAGGGAAAAAAGCGAGTTCCGTACCGCTGCCTCAGTCTATGGTTTTATTAGGTTGTTATAAATATATAAAAAAGGGAGCATATCGCTCCCCTTTTCATAAAAAATGAATTTGTTTGCTATTTTTTCTTTAATTCGTTCTGGATTTCTTTATTATCCGGGTCAAGTGCTTTTGCTTTGTTAAGATACTTGGTATAGTTGGCAGTCTTTTTCTGTGCTTTTGCAACTCTGGCAAGCCCCAGATATGCCTCAGCCATTTTGGGATCAGATTTGATCGCCTTTTCAAAGAATGATTCCGCCCTGCTCAGTTTCGACTGTGCTAAGTAGATATTTCCCCGCTCACAGAGAGCCGGTGCATAATTTTCCTTAATATACGATATCATTTTATAGGTCTCAGTCGCCTCATTGAGTTTTTTCTGTGCCTGCTGAATTTTACCGAGAAGCATCAATCCTTCAACATTAGTCGGTTCGGTCTTCTTTATTTCACCAACCAGTGTACCGGCTTCGTCGAGTCGATTCTGTTCGATAAGGTCTTTTGCATAGACAATGCGGAGCTTGTTGTCTTTTGTGAGTGCAATAAGTTCTTTAATCTCACTCTCCGCCTGTTTTTCTTTACCAGTCTGTTTATATAACTGGTAAAGAAGCGAACCGATGTCAGGATCATTCTTCTTGATTTTCTTGGCTTTCGCCAGGAGTTCAATCGCTTTTTCCGGGCGTTTTGTTTTCATGTAGCCTTCTGCCAGAGCCAGCATAATCTCGACATCATTAGGTGCCATGGTCAACACAATTTCAAGACTGACGATTGATTCCGTATATTTTTTCTGTTTCAACAGAATCAACCCTACCCGCCTGTTCGCCTCAAGATGCTGCGGACTCAATTTCAGGAGTTTTTTATAGGTTTCCAGCTCATTAGTGGTCTTGTTTAATTTTCCATATACCTCTCCAAGTCGCTCTAAAATGGAAGCATCATTCGGTTTCAACAGTGACGCTTTACTAAGCATACTCGCCGCTTTTGAACGGGTCGCCTTTGACGCTGAATAGATAATTCCCAGCCGCAGAAAACTACGATAATCTTTTGTAAAGACTTTTATATTTGCGTTATACATTTTAATTGCAGTTTTCTGATCGGTTTTTTCACGAAGGAATGCTTTTTTATACGAGGCATCAGCATCACGCGTACCGGGCAATTTCGTATACGCAAGATAGGCATCGGCAGCTTCTGCATTCTTACCGGTCTTTTCATAGCATTCACCAAGGGGTTTGAGAATACTTTTTAATACATCGGCGCTTACCTTCCGCTTGCGCACCTGTGCAAATAAATCAGCCGCTTTCCCATAGTCCTTCAAGTAATAATATGCTTGTCCAAGAGAGGTAAGGTATTTGGTATCGTGCAATTTCTTGTCTTTTACCATTGTTAAATACTTTACCGCGTCTTTGTAGTTTTTCTTATCATATTCATGTAATCCAATAGTTTTTGCAACCGCATTATCATCCGGAGCCTTTTCCAGATATTTTTTATAGGTTTCAATAGCGGCACTTTTCTTCTTAACCTTCATCTGTAAATCACCCAATTCCTTATATTCGTTTTTTGCCCCCGGATTGATAAGGACTACCTGCTCGTACGTAAGAATAGCTGCATTGGTGTTGCCGCTCTTTGCCTGACACTCAGCAAGCGACCGAAGTACGCTGTGATTCTTCGGGTTCAGGTCGGATGCTTTCTGGTACATTTTGATGGCTGAGGCATACTGCTTCTTTTTCTGGTAAATTTTTCCGAGAGTGATATAGGTGTTGTTGTCCGCTTCACCTGCGGTGATAGTTGCATTCAGAACTTTTACCGCTTCATCTTCAAGGTTCTTCTTAACAACTATCTCACCATATCTCTGGTAAAATCCTTTTATCTTAGGATCCAATTTCAATGCAGTACGATACGAATCAAGAGCACCGTCGAAATCCTTCTGCTCGTACAATAGGTTACCAAGTAAAACATGAGCTTTCGCATTCTTGGTATCAAGTGTGAGATATTTCTTCAGATAGGAAATTCCTTCCTTTTTATTATTGTTTTTCAGTGCGATCTCGTTCAATCGTTTGAACACACGCTTCTCTTTAGGGGTCAGGACTGAGAGTTCTTTGTAAATCGCATATGCTGTTTTAAAGTCTTTTTTATTGTAAGAGTAATCCGCAAGACGGACCCGTGAATCAATATTCTTCTTATCCCTCGATATTATTTTCTTATCAAGTTCTGCAAGTTCTGCCTTTTCTTTTATAATCATTTCCTTTTTTCCGGCAGCCTTGCATGCTTCAATGAGTGATATACGTATCTCAACTTTATCCGGCTTCAGTTTTTTAGCTTTCGACAGAAGCGCAACGGCTTTAGCTGGCCGCTTTGTTTTCATGTACCCCTCAGCAAGAAGCTCCATAATTTGCACATCCTTCGGTGAGGTGGTATGGACCATTTCCAGATTCACGATAGCTTCGGTATATTTCTTTTTCTTGAGCAGGATGGTACCTACACGCCGGTTGGCATTGAGATTTTGGGGCTCAATGGCAAGAAGTTTTTTATAGGCGTACAGTTCCTTTTCCGTATTTTTTAATTTACCATATACTTCAGCAAGATTTTTCCATATCACCGGATTCCTGGTAACCAGTTGGGAGGCTTTACTCAGCATTGAAGACGCTTTTGAGAGTGTTGACTTTTCCTGCGCATAAATAAGTCCGAGTCTCAAAAAATTACGGTGATCTTTGGGAAACCGTTTAATATTGGCAGTATAGATTTTTATTGCCGTCGTTTTATCGGTGCTTTCACGAAGATACGCTTTCAAATAGGACGCATCGGCATCCTTAACACCAGGTATTCGTGTATAAGCGCTGTAGGCTTCCGCCGCTTTCTTTTTGTCACCAATTTTTTCATAACTTTCCCCAAGAGGTTTTAAAATTCGTTTCAGAACCGAATCGGAAACCTTTCGTTCTTTTACCTTCGCAAACGATTCGGCGGCCTTATCGTATTTCTTCGTATTATAGTACGACTCGCCAAGTGCAGTATAATAAGCGGTGTTGTGCAGTTTTACATCCTTAACCATTTCAAGATATTTAATAGCATCGGTATATTTCTTTTTCTTATGCTCATGTAAACCGATTGTCCGCGCAATCTCATAATCGGTAGGTACTTTAGTCAGATATTTTTTATAGGCCTGCATGGCATTATCAGTTTTTTTCAATTTCATGTGCAGATCACCAAGAATTTTATGCTCCATTTTTGCCTTTGGATTAAGAAGTATCACCTGCTCATAGGTAATGATAGCCTCACTGATTTTCTTACTCTTTGCCTGGCATTCCGCAAGAGAGGTCAGGACGGCAACATTTTTCTTATCCGTTTTCAACGTTTCTTTATACATAGCAATAGCGTTTTCATACTGCTTTATACTTTTGTAAATGTCACCAAGAGCAATGTAGGATTTCGAATCAGCTTCCTTTGCGGCGATAGCGCCTTTAATCACCTTAATAGCTTCTTTCTTCAAACCTTTTTTCAGGACAATCGTTTCATAATTCTTATAAAAGCCTTTTATCTTGGGATCGGTACGAACCGCCCGCCGGTATGATTCAAGTGCACCGTCGATGTCCTTCTTTGCATAGAGAAGATTACCCAGTTCTTTATGGTACTCAGCTTTACTGGAGTCAAGGGCAATATAGTTCTTCAGATACAGAATAGCGTCATCTTTATTACCCTTTCCCTGGGATATCTCATAGAGGTGCTTGAAAACGGTCGGGTCGTTAGGTGTTAATATTGCCAACTCTTTATAAAGCTCAAAAGCAGTTTTCTGATCTTTTTTCGCGAGAGAATATTCAGCGTGACGACGGCGTGATTTGACATCCTTCTTGTCAAGTTTTATTATTTGTGGATCAACCTTTGCCAGCTTGTCCTTCTCACCGGTTTTCTCATAACAGAGTGCCAGTCTTTTCCAGTATTTTAACGTAGTTGGTTCTTTTTTTACGATATGCTCAAGCTGTACCGCCGCATTCTCGAAATCATTTTCCCTGCGATAGATATCGGTCAGAATGAGACGGGATTCAAAGACATTCGGATCGAGGTTTACCGCCGATTCAGCAGCATCACGAGCCTTATCCATATTTTTTAATTTAGCTGCAGCAATGGCAATACCTTCTGCAGCCTCAGCTGTTCGTTTTAATATATAACTTCGCTGATAATGTTTTAAGGCATCGTTATACTTTTTATTGAGCATGGCCGCTCTTCCCAGCCCAAGATAGACACGTGGATCACTCGGGTTTGCCTTTTGAGCTTCCTTGTAACATTGTGCAATTTTATCCTTCGGGCTCTTGATCTTCTCATGGGCAAGACCAAGTTTTACCCAGATATCAACATCTCTTTTTTTTGCAGGGATATTTGCATCTGCGTATTCAATAGCCTTTTTGTACTTCCCCGTGCTTATTAGGTTATCGAATTTTTCATCCCCCCACACTGTAACAATAGTCAGGAGTACGGTAATAATAATGACAGATATGGTTTTTAAACACAGACGGCTCATGAAAGCTCCTTCCATTTAATAAGTACATGTTTTAAAACAGTTATTTTCAGTAGATTAATCGCATACCATTTCGGGAAATAGTACACGAGTTCACTTTTAAAATAATATATCATATCATATTTCCAACTATAATTCCACAAAACAGCGATTTTTGCGTCTCCAGGACTGTTAATGACAATAATATTTGATAAAAAAATATAATTTTATTCAATATATTTTATTCAATATTTAATTTAATAATACATTTCAAAGCATATTTGAATCAAAATAAATTATTAAATTTATACAGTATGTTCTTTGATTTTTACGTAATGAGCACAGATAATGAATCAAAAATTCCATAGGCTACAACATTGATTCTATATCCTGTAAATTGACAACATCATAATTTTTCTGTAAATATCTGCTTTTCACTATTATAGATTGCAGGCCATCAAGCGCTATTCGATCCGATTCCTTATCGCCAATCATTTTTGATTGGGTTATATCGATATTTAAATCTTTTATTGCCTGGAGAACCATGCCGGGTTTTGGTTTACGTAGTTCGGAGTCTTTACGGTATTTTTCAATTACCCCGTCTTTATGGTACGGGCAGTAATAGAATCCGGCAATTGCAATTCCCTGTTCTCTGAATTTATTGTCCATCCATTTGTGAAGGAACTGCACATCCTGCTCGGTATATATCCCCTTTGCAATACCCGCTTGATTAGTAATGACAACAAGGAGATATCCTTTTTGAGCGGCACTCCTGCAAAATGCAAAAATACCGTCCTTGAATTGTATATGCTCCGGTTTATACGGATACTCGGTATCTTCATTAATGATACCGTCTCTATCAAGAAAAATTGCTTTCTTCTTTTCGTTAACGTGTTGTGTCATATCGCAGAATTTTTTACATAGATTAAAGAAGACGTCTTACACCCCCATTAAAAATATACTAGCTGGGTATAGCTTTATGTAAGGTTGAGGCAGATACTATTTTTTCTATGCAATCATTTTTTATATCATAAAGCTGTCGAAAGAGAGAAATGAAGATAGCTCACTATGCGTATGACAATGTTAATAATCCTCGCTGCGGCGGTGGAGGCGCGTTTCGTGAACTGACCATTCACCGGCATCTTGCCGCCCGTCATGAGATACTGTATTACAGCGGATTTTTTAAGGGTGCACGGCCGTACAGTGAACCGGGTATTCGCTACGCATTTCTCGGTTTTGGTTCTCAGTATCTGCTCAGCCGGATTACCTTCGCCCTCTGTGCTACGATACATTCTCTTTTTGTTAAGGCTGACGTAATCGTTATCGGCTATTCGGTATTTTCACCGGTACTGACGTTTCTTTTCCGGCGGCGTAAAACAATTATAGAATTTTACCATCTGACCGGTAACGTACCATTTAAAAAATATCTCATATTTGGATTACTCCCCTGGTTCGCTGAACGTCTCGCATTATTGTGCGGTTGCTATTTTATTACCTTGACCGACAGTATGGCTGAGTATATCCGGCAGAAATACCGGAACAAAATGGTCTGTGCCGCCTATACCGGCTATGATACGGCCATTAATAACACTGGGAAAAAAGACGGTAAGTATATACTCTGTTTCGGCCGTATTGATATTCATATGAAAGGAATCGATATCCTCCTCGATGCGTTCGAGAAAATTGCGCCGTCGTTTCCTGCATATTCATTGCGTCTTGCCGGGAGAGGGGCACAACGGGACATTGCCTGGCTGGAAAAACGAATACAGCAATCCCCGGTAAAAGGAAGAATATACCGGGATTACAACGTTGATCAAACAGAAAAATACCGGCTGTTTCATGGCGCCACCTTTCTATGTATGCCTTCCCGTTTTGAAGGATGGTGCATCTCTGCGGTCGAAGCAGCCGCCTCTTCAAAAGCTACTCTTGGAACGCAGATAATGGGATTGAAGGATTCTATTTGTGACGGTGAAACCGGTATTCTTGTTCCTGCGGAAAATAGTAACCTGCTTGCCGAAAAGATGGCACTGCTGTTGCAGGACCAATCGTTACGAATCCGGTTGGGTAAAAACGGGTATCAATGGGCACGAAATTTTACCTGGGAGCGAATCGCAAGATTGCAGGAGGAGTTTTATGTGCGGGTCGCTGCAGGAAAAGCCCTATCCCTATAATGATTTTCGTTAATCCAGATGCCCGTTCCAACAGGGATTTGAACAGGGAATATATGCTCACTTTAATTACTACCTCCCTCTTTATTCAGAAGAACAATACGATTTAATATTTTGGTGGCGTAGAATTGAGTGGACCTAAGCAACATATGGCGTATTTTCATGAAAATTGCGAAAGTTTGCAGCCGTGAAGGGCAAAGATTTTCTAATTGTAACAATTACAATGTATTATAAATTCAAAGGTTATGCGGATTATATATTATTTTATACTGTGTGCTCTGAATCCAGGGTATCAGATTATGGCGCAGGTCTCCCAAATTCTACGCTACTAATATTTTACGAGAACGGTGCAAAGCCCGTTACACAAACGTATTCGTTTCAACAGCAGAGAAGTATTTATGAATTTACTCGTGGTCTGTCATGGGGTGGTGTAAACCGTAACAATATGCCGGTTTTAATAAGTAGATTGAGACTTTTAATATTTTTCGGTATTTTTACATTCATACGATTTATTTTCTTTGATTTCACTCAAGGTGTTATTAAGCTTAAAAGGTTGCTAAAATAATATTACAGAATACATATTACTGTGTTTTACGGCATATCTGAAAATCAGATATTTTAAGATTATTCTAGAAACGTTCATCAAAAACGCATTATCCGTGTTTAGCGTAACGGTGAGTGAATACATTTTGCGAAAAAATACCAATTTTATGAATAATACCATCTTAAAAGTAAGGATTATATAATTATGGGATTATTAAAAGAACAGCTATATAAGGTTTGGATTAATTACAGAGAGCGAGGTTTTAAAGAAGCCTTTAATTATGTATATTTTCGCAATCTCTTCAAAGTGCATAATCATGCAATCGCCCGTCTTATTAGTTTATGGGCTCCTTACCCTCCTTATGTAGAAATCGAAATTTCTACCTGTTGTAATCTAAAATGTTTAATGTGTGAGCATACTTACTGGAAAGAACCTAGTAAAAATATGACCTATGAACAATTCCTGCACATAATGAAACAATTTCCTAAACTTAAATGGATAGATATCACCGGTATTGGTGAGGGCTTCATGAATAAAGATTACCTGCGTATGATTGAATACATAAAGAGTAAAAATATTTATCTCGAATTATATGATCCGTTCTATTTCTGGGATAAAGAAATGTCCTATAAAATGATAAACCTGGGATTGAATCGGATTCAGCCATCGTTTGATGCTGCGACAGAAAAGACCTATAATTTAATTCGTGCCGGTTCTGATTTTCACCGAGTTGTTAAAAATCTCCGCGATTTTTTTGAGGTTAAGAGAGAACTTAAACGAAAATTACCTGAAGTTTCTTTTCATTTTATTGTCTCTAAAACAAATATTGATGAGATGCTTTCTTACCTCGATTTAGTAAAAGATATTTCCGGCGGTCAAAAAATTTCTGTTCAGTATACGGAAGTCCTTTATGGATTTAATGAAATTGAAGACCAATTAATTAAAATACCTGAAACTATGGTTTCAGATGTCGATAAAAAAGCTGGCTCTCTTGGAATAAAAATTCTATGGAACAGAAATGTTGCTCATAAAGCCAGACCAGACTATTCACAATGCACACTCTGGACTATGCCATTTATATTTGTTACCGGTCATGTAATACCCTGTTGCGGAGGGAATGAAGCAAACAGGCGAGACTTTCAGAAAAAATATAGCCTTGGAAATATTTTCGAAGAAGATTTTAAAACCATCTGGAAAAATGACAACTATAAACAATTAAGAAAAAAACTTCGCCAGAACAGAATGCCGATACAATGTTCTAATTGTCCTGCATTCGGAAATAGACAATCACGGGATAACCAATAATATTTTCAAACACAAGTGGAATTACTGTTAATGCCGATAATAAACCGTTCATCAATTGCGTTTAAAATTGTGTCACTTCTCTTGATAGTATTGATTTTTGGTATTATCGGTAAAGTTTTCCTGGAGAACTGGCATAAAATTCCGTTTAAAGATTTAACCTTTAATTATAAAATTCTTTCAGTAGCGTTTCTTTTTTCAATCCTCAATCCGGCAATCAGTGCGTTACTCTGGCAATATATATTTCGCCTTATTGGTGAAAAACCTTCATTTATAAGTTGCTGGCGCATCAATACCTATTCACAGATAGTGAGATATATTCCCGGAAAAGTATGGCAATATATGGGTAAAATTTACTGGGGGAAAAAAATCGGCATTTCAGAAAAAAAAATAATCTTAAGTACATTATTGGAAACAATATTTCTTCTATCCGGTGCGTTTATTATCTCTCTCTTCTCAATAAAACATCTTATTTCAAACCAGTTTATTTCCAAGGGATTTTTCTACCTTGTAGGTGTTATTATACTTGGTACTATACTTTTTTTACACCCTCGCTTTCTTGAAAAAGTGATAAATACATTAGGCAAAAAATGGATTGTCAATCCGGTGCATCTGCAGTTTTCTTTTGGACATATTATTTTTATAGTTTCTTTATTTACCTTACAATGGATATCTATCGGTACTCAATTCTATCTTTTCATCCTGTCATTTTATAAAATTACAATAAACCAATTTTTCTATTTTATCAGTAGTAATGCAGCAAGTTGGCTTATTGGCTTTTTGAGTATTGTTCCAGGAGGTATTGTAGTTAAAGAAGGCGTATTTGCGTTTTTATTCAAGAGAATTGTACCCGTTTCATTTGCAATTATGTGCGCCATTCTTATCAGATTATTTACTTTACTCACTGAAGTCCTTATCACTGTAGTATTTTTTCTGTTAGATAGAGGCGCATGGCAAAACCTTCTGGAATTTCGAAAATCATCACCTGAATTAAGGACAGAATCTGATGACGAAAAAACAGACTAAAAGCAAACCTGCACCGGTACCAGTTAAACAGGACTCCCAATCTTTGCTTGTCACGTTACAGAACATTCTACAACGTAAATGGTTTCCTCCTGTTTTATTTCTTGTTTTAGCATCATTTTATTTTACTCCCTATTTGGGTTTAAATAAAATTATTCTTGGTACTGATGATGGTCCCCGAGGATGGCATACCATTGGTAATCATGGACATGGGTATACGAGTTTTATAGATAAATGGAGTCCGTTAAATGGCGGCACTCCCATGATGGAGCGCAGATTCGGTCGATTTATCAATCCAACTCACGTTTTCCATCTAATTATGCCCAAATACAAAGCGCGAACCCTCGAATATCTCTTCTGGACCTTTGTCGCCGGCCTGTTCATGTTCCTGTTTCTTCAGGCACTTGGAGTTTCAAAGGAGGTATCCTATATCTGCGGTATTGCCTATATGTTTGCCCCGTCGTTTCAATCGTATATATTCGGCGGGCATTTCGCCCGCATGGAAGTGATTGCATTGATGCCCGGACTAATGTTTTTTACTGAACGTATGTTGCATGAAGTAAACCTGCTTAACCTGATTGGCCTTCCTATAATTATCGCTTTATGCGTCTATTCGGAACACCTGCAATTGGCGTATTTTGCCTTTTTAGGTATGGGATTCTACTATGCAATACGTATGCTGTATATGGTCATTAAAGAGAAGCTCCCGCTTGTTGAAGGTACCAGACGTACTGCGATTTTTACCGCTGCGCTGGTGTTGGGATGTCTTCTTACCGCAATGAATATCTTCCCCTCCATGCACCACACAAACGTCACCTCCAAACGGGCAGGTGGCGTTGATTATGAATACGCCTCTTCATTCGGTCTGCACCCTGAAGAGATATTTTCGCTCTTCGAGCCGGACTTTATCGGCTGGTATGAAAACTATTGGGGACAAAATTCGCTGAAGCTGAATAATGAATACTTCGGAATCGTTTTTATGCTGCTGGCAATTATGCTTTTTGTTTTACGAAAGCGAGGTTTTAAAGAATATCTACTTGCATTTTTCTTTATATTTGCAGTATTATTCACTCTGGGTGCCCATACACCGGTTCATAAAATCTTTTATTACATTCTGCCGGGTATGAAAGCATTCCGTGCACCGAGTTTCATGTATGTCTGGTTTGTTCTCTCAGGCTTTGTTATGACTGCATGGACGCTTGATGAGCTTCTAAAATATACCTGGGAGGAAGACCCGGTTCGCAATAAACGACTACTCATTTTTGGTGGTATTATCTGTGGACTGGCACTTTTATACATGATCGCAAGTGGCCCCTTTGCAAACTTCTGGTATAATACACTCTATCCGGAAGAACTGCGGAAACCACGAAAATATAATGCACTCACCCATAATCTGAGTAATATCAAACTCGGTGGCTTTCTTATATTTCTTTTTATTGTCTCGTTCTTTACGATACTGTATTTGAAAGTAAAAGGTATTATCAGTAAGCGCTTTTTTATAGCGCTTTTCCTTGTTATAATATGCATTGATTTGATTCGTGTATCACGGCCATTCCTGACAAAGGCCATCAAACCAAAAAACTATTTTACACGCCAGGAAAAGGTCGAGCAGTCAATTGAACGTTATCTCCACCAGAAGGATAAATCCTATTACCGGGTGCATGCCATGCTCGGCGACATGAAAATGTATATCCCTGACCTTGAGTTAACCTATATATTCGACGATTTTATAAATAAACGGTATCATGATATTGTTCAGATCGTCCAATCGTCCGCATATGCACTCCAGAAGCCGCAATACGCTTCCAATCTCAGTCTGCATAATCGTTTTATAAATGCGCTGAGTGTCCTCAATACCAAATATCTGTTAACACTATCCCCTCTCAAAATTGCCGGTCTCAGGGAAGTAATCAATTCCGGTGGATTACGGATTTATGAAAACAGTAACGTATTTCCACGGTTTTATCTTGCCCATGACATTCTTCCGGAAACCGATACCAGAGAAGCCATTCTGAAGCTTATTGACGGTACCGTTCTCAATGCCACCACTGCCGTGGTTGATAAAGAGTATTGGGGTGATAAAACTTTGCAGGCAACGAAGGATACAACTGTTACAAACAATATTTCAGTGAAAACCTATGATACCCGGGTCGGTCATGCGATACTGGATGTTACCAGCAATTGTGAGCAGCTCCTGGTAATTGCAGAAAATTATAACGCAGGCTGGACCGCAACCGTAAACGAAAATCCAACTGAAATCATTCCGGTGAATTATTATGCAAAAGGAGTTATAGTACCGCAGGGTAAATCACGGGTTGAACTGGTTTTTAATTCCCCTAAAGCAGCTTTCTGGCGTAAAGTAACCATGATTTCGTTTTTTATTTTTCTCCTGCTCTCACTATGCATTGGGGTAATGTATTTCAGAAAATCGAAGAAACAGTAACGGTTTCTGTACGGAAAATGTGCTATTTTCTTGCATAACATCTCTCAAAATGCTATTCTTAAGATTAACTGAGACAGCATACATGCTGAAGTAAAAGAGTAACCAATAATTAATGACTCAAGGTAGGTATAGCAGGCAATATGGGTGTACGATATTTTCCCTTCGGTGTTGCGGCATTGATGCTTCTATTTCTGAATTGTTTTGAGGACAATAAAGGACAATCAAAAGAACCTCAAGCCGAATCATCCCGGCCATCTGAAGAAAAAAACAAACAAATCGTGGCTAATTATGACTCCCTGTTACAGGTTATCCTGCCGATTGAAAACAAGATTATGATAAATCCTTCTGCCGAAGAGCCAAGGATCCGGCTGATTGAGGCTGCATATGATAAGAATAGCGGTCTATTCTATTGTGTCGGTAAAGGAGTTGAAAATCCGAAACAACCGCTGGCAGCGCAACATCAGGGGATGCGAAGAGCTGCAAAAAAAAACGGGGAACGATGGGCACTTTATCTGAAAGCATGGCAGAAAGGGAAAAAAATAAGCATCGAGAATACTATCACAGGAAAATTACAGACATCCGGTACTCTTCTATACGAAAAAATTGAAGGTGATACACTCTTCCAATTAATAGCGTTACCATCGGATAGTGTACAACTCCTATAAGGTTTATCTTATTTTATGTCAAAAGCTTGCAATGTTCATTTCGGCATTAACTTTATATCGTTAATACTGTTAATTCCGTTATTATTGTTTTTTTCTGCCGTGAAAACAATCCTACCGATAGGAATGACAGTAAAAATTCGGGAAAATCACCTGCTGTAAAACAGATTGGTAGTGTTAAAAAATATGATTCACTGTTGTTTAATCTGGCAGCACCTGAAAACGTTGTCTCTGTTTATCCTGACAGCTCTGATATTATCGGAGATCTCCTTAAAATGAGCAGTCTTGTAAATGTTGGTGTTTGCAGCGGGTATTGGTGTAACCTCTGATGAGAGCCGACGATCCCGAAATTAGGCAGATTGAGAAGCAACAGGCATCACATCAGTCTGCAAAAAACTGGGCACTGTATATCAAAGCACGGGTGCATGATAGCAGAACGACATCACGAACAAAAATTATTGGTAAAATCATGTATTCAACAAATATACTTGAGATAGAAAGAAACGATACGATTTTCCAACCATTTTAAAATACCGGTGAGCAGTATTGTAGTTCAATAAGCGGAAGATAATCAAAAAGAATAGATACTTCTTTCGGACCCTTCAAGCTGCGGGTCCCGGGTTATAAATGACCGCCAAGTACAATATTATCAATAAGGCGAGTATGTGATTGTGTCGTTCGGCAGGCAACCGCTATAAGGGTTGTTCCGGTGAGAACATCAACTGGACGAAGCGTTTCCGCATCGACAATTGCGATATATTCCGTTTTTATTAATTTCGTATCGTTATAGGTAGTCCCAATCAGCTGCAATAATTTTTCCGCATGCCTCTCTCCCCTGTTGTATTCTTCTTGCGCTCGTGACAGCCCTTTATAGATTACCGGGACTGCAATACGTTCCGCATCTGTCAGGTAGCTGTTACGGGAGCTAATCGCAAGCCCGTCCTTTTCACGTATGGTATCCGCAATAATGAGCTCCACGGGTAGATTGAGATCAGTAACCATTCTTCGTATCACGATGGCCTGTTGAGCATCTTTTCGGCCGAATACTGCAATATCCGGCGTGACCATGGTGAATAATTTCAAGACAATAGTGGTAACGCCCCTGAAATGGCCGGGTCTGCTTGCTCCTTCAAGTGTTTCCGTCAAATTCTCTACTGAGACATAAGTCATATGGGTATCCGGATACACCTCTTTCGCATACGGGACGAACAGAATATCACAACCATGCTCTTCGGCCTTTTTACAGTCCTCCTCAAAAGGCCTGGGATACTGATTGAAATCTTCAGAGGGGCCGAATTGCGTCGGATTGACAAAGATACTCATGACTGAAACATCACTGTGTTGTTGAGCTTTATGCAACAGTGAAAGGTGTCCGTCATGCAGTGCACCCATGGTCGGGACAAGACCGATTTTCTTGGTATCATTATGGAGATTACGGCTTACCGTCTGCATCTCAGGTATCGAGCGAATTATTTTCATAGTGGTTTTTCACGCTTTTCATCAAGGATAGCACGGCCCTTGCTTCCCAAAGGCCGGTAATAATTACTTCCCCATTTGGTAAGATATATTTGATTGACAATTTCTTCAAAGTCACTTCGGTTGTTAATGTAATCGATGTCGTCGGTATTCACAATGAGCACAGGTGAATCTTTATAATGAAAGAAAAAATGGTTATAGGCTTCATTCAGCGTTGCGATGTAGCTGCGATCCATATTATGCTCAAACGATCTTCCCCTTTTTTCAATACGTTTCAGCAACACTTCGGTTGAAGCCTGGAGGTATATGACAAAATCAGGCTTGGGCACGTTTCGCTCAATGATGGCGTGAATAGTGTTGTACATCGCCTTTTCATTTTCGTCAAGGGTGATGCTGGCGAAAAGACTGTCCTTGGCAAAAATATAGTCCGTTACCGTTGCCTGATGAAACAGATCCTGCTGGAGAAAATTCTCAGTCATCTGCCTGTACCGGGACAACAGGAACCATAACTGGGTCTGAAATGCCATGGACTGACGATTTTTATAGAAATCAGCCAGAAAAGGATTGTCATCCGCCAACTCCAGAATCGTTCGTAAATTGAATTCCGATGCCAGCATTCGGCAGAGTGAGGTTTTTCCGACACCAATAACCCCTTCAACACATAAATAACTGATAGTCTCCGGTAGCTTTTTATTACTCAATATCTTGATCCTGTTTTATAGATGAGATTGGGTTCATTGCCATCACACACTCGCTAATAATATAAAATGTATCACAGATTCTCCAAATCATAATCTTTATCTTTAATACCATTGCCCGTGCAGCTACCCGATAACGTTAATTTTCTGCTGCGCCACGATACTGTTCATATGCAGTGCTATTTCTCGGAAAGGAATTTCTGCAACAGGATGTATCTGTTCAGGGGCAATTTCGGAAATACCCAGAATGCAAAATCTCCGATTCAATATTTCCGGATGGGGAATGGTAAGGTCCGTCTCATTGACTACACTAGCGTCCGCCAGTAAAATATCAATATCAGCAGTTCGTGCGCGCAGGTGTGAATGTGCTGTCCGTCCAAGTCTTTTCTCAATTTCCTGACACTGTTCCAGGAGTGTATGCATTGTCTTGTTATAGCTGCCGCAGATAATCCTGTTATAATACCATTGCTGCGTATCAGGTACACCTATCGGCTCTGTTTCCATTAATGAGGTAAGCGTAATAGGCGGCTTTAATATGGAACTACAAGCGTGCACCATAGCGGTCATGTTTTCGAAGCGGTTACCGAGATTTGTCCCAAGGCTTAGAAATACTCTTTGTATCATTGTGTTAAAACCGAACACAGTACGGTGTCTCAGGGTGTTACAGCAGTTTTATCACTGTTGCTGCATATTTATGTACTATTTTCTAAACGGATTATCACGTGGTTTAAAATATTTCGGGCTGCCGAATTCTTTTAATTGCGCGGTTATTTCCGTTTCACGGCCTACTGCAACAATGACAAAATGACTAAAGGCAAAATCGCTTTGCAAAACCTGTGATATCAGGTTCGCGTCAATGGGGTTGATTAAAGAACTAAAATTTTCAATATAGGAATTTTCCCGTCCATAGAAGCGGAGCCAGAGCAGTTTTTCAACAACATTATTCAACCCTTCAAGCTCGAATGCCATATTTCCCAGTACAAACTGTTTTGCCTTCTTAATTTCTTCTTCCGTCGGTCCGCTATGGATGAATGTGGTATAAACATCAACTATCGAACGTATTACATCCCCCAGTTGTCCCGTTTGTGTTGAAGTTTCTATAGTAAAGGTGCCGAAATGTTTCAGACTGTTGAGTTGTGAATTGATACCGTATGTTTTTCCGGTCTCGGTACGAATACGGGCCATGAGGCGTGATGAAAAGTTACCGCCGCCGAGAATGTAATTGGCGATTGCCAGAGGAATTCTGTTTTTATGAAGCTCAGGAATACCCTGATGACCGAGAATTACCGTTGCCTGCGAATATTCCGGCTTGTCAATAATTCTGATCCGGTTTTCCGTCAGTACAGAAACAGTATGGTTCTGTTTTGAATCCTTATCTGATGATTTATGCCAATTCTCAAACAGATGTTCCCACCGATTTTTCATGTCCTCAATTGTGCATGCGCCAGCAACAACGAGACAGCAATTTACCGGACCGATTACCTTAGTGTAAAATTCAGTTACCTGTGCCAGCGTGATACGTTTAACGGTTTCCATAGAACGGTTGCGTCCCGCCGGATGCTGGTAACCGAATAACGCTGCATTAAAGTGTCGATTCGCGAGGATCGAGGGGTCAGCAAATTCAGCCTGCAGACCGGTTAGCATCTCTTTTTTCAACCGGTTGAATTCCTTTGCATCCAGTGATGGTTCAGTAACCATTTCCCAAAACAACGGCACAATGGTATCAGCTTCACGAAACAGTATACGAACACCGATAATAGTATACTCTTCCTTTACATCTGCAAACAGTGTTGCCCCGGCATGCTCCAGCTTTTCCGCAAATTCCTCACTGGTGAGCGAGCTCGGCCCTTTTAACATCAAACCGGCTGTTAATTCAGCTGTACCTTCAAAGCCTGCAGAATCAAAAAAACGGCCGGACGGAATCTGAAGAGTCACGGTAAGTACCTGATGCCTGAAATCAGGCAGCCAGACGGTGCGAATACCATTCGATAAGACTTGTTCATCAATTGCCGGAAATGTATAGTGAAAATCCATGCACCCCTCTGCTTATTTTATTCAAATCCGCCCGTTTCAGTTTGTACCGGACGGAAATCGTCCCTTATTTCCTTTTTGGTAAAATTCTCCGAATTAAACCGACTACAAACAGCAGCGGATTAACCTTCTTCGGTTTCAGGAACAGGGTATGCTTTCTGTCATCCCGCCAGTATTTCCTGGCAGCTTCAATGAGTTGATCCCGTGTTAATTTTTCGAGATCTTCCAGTTTTCGAACCCAGTTTCGATAATCACCATCAACAGTCTCGGAATACCCGATACGCTGGCAGAGATGCTCCGCGGAAAAAAGCTCAAAAGTCCGTGAGGTGAGGGTAATATTTTTCACCTTTTCAATCTCTTTATCAGAAATCCCGTCTTTTTTTATGGTTTCTATCTGCGTCTTTATAGCAGCTTCAATCTTTTTATGGCTGGTATCAGGCGTAAAAGCGGCAAAAAATAGTGACATACCCGTATGTTTCATAAAATGGTTCATACCGCCTGCCATGACAGCCAGAGACTGCTTGCGTACAATTTCCTTATGCATTCGGCTCGTTTCACCCTGGGAAATAATTACCTGAAGAATATCAAGCGGCAGAGCGTCCTCACTCGCTGAGGCTGGTGTTGGATAGCCTGTTAATACAATGGGCACATCAAAATCTACTCTTCGTTTCATCCACCTGCTACTGTGCGATTTCAGAGGAATTTCCGTTCTGTTGACAGTGTCTTTACCGGAGTTTATTTTTCCAAATTCTTCCGCTATCAAATTAAACAGCATATCAGGTGAGGAAAAATCACCGACAACCACCAGAATTGCATTATCGGGAGTGTACCACCTCCGGTAATATGACTCCAGTGCATCCCGTGAAACTGATTGTATATCCTGTAATGTACCGAGTGGGCTTACCTGATAAGGATGGTCTTCATAAAAGGTTGTCCGGAACTCGAGAAATGCCTTTGCCACCGGATTATTCATATAGGTGTGGTATTCCTCAATAATTACCTTACGCTCAGTTTCAAAAAGCTCCTTATCAAGAGTAAGATTCTGCATACGATCAGCTTCAAGCTCAAGAACCATAGTAAGATGGTCCTTTGGGACGCTGTTAATGTATGATGTGATATCTTCAGCAGTAAATGCATTACAGTGCCCGCCGACATCATTAATACGGCGTGCATGTTCCTCTGAAGCTACCTTTTCCGAACCGCGGAACATCATATGCTCGAGGATGTGTGATGCACCGCGGATACCGTCATGCTCATTAACACTCCCGGTTTTATACCATACCTGTACCGAGACAACAGGAGTATCATCTTTCTGCAGACAGATTATTTTTAAACCGTTATCAAGTTTCTGTTCTTTTATTTTATCGAGCATAATTTTAGCCGCTAAGTCACAAAGACACCAGGTAAAGATTCAAACAAAGCAGAGTGTAACCTTTACCTCAAAACTTTTAACCTTTTTTTAACCTCTTTCGAGAATAGGTTGGTAATGTAAGTAAATAGTTCTTTTCCAAACGTCGGGTCAATATCATTATCAATTATCGAGGTGCTGCAATCAGGAAAAAGTTTCCGGAATTTATCAGGATCCTGTCCCAGTTTATACCACTTTCTATACACATCATCGGTGCAGAGTGATTTCGCTTTCTTCCTGCCTTTATTTTTGCGAATCATTGATGGATTCAGGTGTGATATCATTGAAAGAATCCCAAATTCGGTGCGCGACAGCTCATTTCCCTTTAACTGTTTCGAAATCAGGTTTCTGACCTTTTCCTCCCGCTGCCAGTTGAATATATGTATATCAACCGCCATTTTTTTATTTTTTGAAACTCTTTTTACCACCTTTTGCAGGGTTGGATAGGAATTACAGGTTCCATCGATAATAAAGATATGTTTAATGCCCCATGAAGCACAATCCTTTACTATTCCGGTAATCAATGACTCGAAAATGTTTTTTTTAACCCCACTACTGCCGCCGAAAGCACGAAAGGATGTCGTGTTTCCATATAAAAGTACCGGTTGAAGTAAGACGCTGCAATTATTTGATATAGTTTCACTTATAGAATGTGTTATTTTGTTGACAGCACCGAGAGCACACCACTCACCTACCGGCTCCATACCACCAACGGGTAAAATAACAGCAGGGATTGTTTCTACCCTTTTTTCAATTTCTGAGAATGTCAGTAATTGTATATTATTTATTTTTTTCATTAAAAAAGCCATTTTTATCTCTGTAAAGCTTCCGATACTGTTAAAAATAGTATAAGGCACGTTATTTCGTCCCCTATATATTCAATCTTATTAACTATTAACTATTTATAGTGCCTTTCTTCAAAAAACGACATTGATGTCGAAGTTTTCTTGTTGACTTTTATATAATTTATTAACAGGTAAAAACAAATCCTATTTTTAACGTTACTGTCTTAACCGGAACTGGTTGAGATTGGTATCCCTCGGGGTATTATAAGAGAAAAGACGCCGGAATCGCCAGATTCCGGCGTCTTTAATTTATAGTTAAGTTTAGTTGCCGGTGAACGATGTCATTTACCTACTCTATAAATCTGTAAAAAAGTAGTGATTTGAACAAAATACAAAAACGGCATAAATCCCGCCTGTGTTTCAGGAGATTTATACCGTTGATTTTATATGCGTACGTTGCCGGCGTTACAGATATTACAATACCATCTCACCAGCGACATACTGCTGTTACGGTACCGCAGCAGGCGGATCAACCGCCAGTCCCGGAACAATATTCAGACGCACCTCACTGCCGTACTCGATTAAAAATTCCGGCAGTATTCTGATTTCATGTCCCGCTTTCACCGTTATCTCCGCATTATTAATGATGTCTCCGTCTTCAAACGTCGCATCATTTTTAATGTATTCGGTCTTTACCGTACCGTCGGCAAGGTAGCCGGAAGGTGCAAAATCCACATGTTCATAATAAGGATAATACGGTGCTGCTTTAAGCGTACCCGCACCGAATAATACAAATGCTTCATTATATTCGGTAAACCCACTTTGGGCATTATCTCCTTCGGCAAACCTGCGAAACGCTTCACCGAAAGTCTCTCCCGCACCCAGGCTCCGGGTATATACCGGAAAATCTTCACTATTATTATAGGCGTTACCCATCATGATAAGACCTTCGTGCCCCATGCCGTAGAGAAGACCGAGATTGTCTAGCCAGTTATAGGCGCATATTTGACATGCTGCTTCAAGAAAGAAATGACATTTTGAAGGACCGCCATCATCTCTCATGGATAAAAAAGATCTTTCTACCCAATTATTACACCGAAAACCGTCGTCAGTATCATCAACTACGAAAGGAGCTGTTGGTACACTGCTGCTGCCATCATCAAACCAGACAGCATCTGCTATTGACAGGTCCTGTATATTTGCATCAGGGTCATGTTTGTATCCAGCCACAAGGAGAACTACAACAGTATCGCCTACGGATAAGTTTAACATGCTTTTTGTATTAAGTAGTTCCCAGTTTTGCTCGGTCGGGTGTGTAATCACATGTATATCTTGACGAAAATCTCTTGTAACCGGTTTACTACCCAAACCGGTCAATGGCTGCACAAGAACATTTATATATGATGCTTTATCATTTACTGCAGGATTCGCTTCATAGTACATATAAACATTATAGTTTCCCGGATTAGACACTACATATTCCCATCGTGCAGTATTACACTTTTCTTCTAAATGATAGTATGAATAACCCGGAATTTCCAGATCATCTATCATATCATTTCGACGTCGGTAGGTATTACAGCTTCCATTATACCCATATCTTTGTCTAACCCATTTATCTCCTATTGTAATGTTAGCGTATTCACCGTTTCGATGTAGCACACCACCGTAATTATGGGTGTGACAGTTAGGTGTAGAGTGCTCAAAAATTCCTGCCCACTCATACCCTCTGGTATCGTCAAGGTACTGGGAATAATAGTTTTGTTTTTCTGTTCTCGGATCATCATCATGTCTATCACCTTTAAACGCACCGAAATTTGAATTACCGTAAGGTCCGGCCTGCAACTGAGATTGCCATTTAGAAGGTGTTGAGGCAGCAGGGTCCGCTGCCGTCCTTTCAAAATAAAGTACTGATTCAAGGTCCAGGTTTTGAAATTTGAGATAATCTTCCAGTCCTGAAAAATGTACGGGATACCCCATACAAAAACCTCTCGGAGGTACCTTTGCATTCCGGGTCATACGTTCAAGAACCCGATCGAGATATTCATTTATTATCTCATTCTCCTCCAGGAAGTTATCCCATACGCCGGGAACAGCGTTCTTGCCGCGAAGGTGTTTCAGTGTCTTTCCATAAATACGTGACACCCAGATTTCCAATTGTCCATCGCCCAATCCGCCACTGGAAGGGGTCTTATATGTTCTCCTATCGATGCATTGTATACCACCAGATGTTACCGCGGTCCAGACGTTGTTTGGATGCCCATAATCGTGAAATGTCCCTCCTCCATCTATATATCCCAAATCCATAAAAAATGCGTCAACAGGATGAATATACCCGTTGCCGGGATATACCGCGAGCGGTACCGGCAAATCACCTACAAATACAACACCTTCTATTACATCTCCGCCGATTGAATTATTATATTCATCGACTATTACATTCCATAATTCAGTGCATTGCTGTAAATTGGGACCACCTGGAATAGGATTGACGAATTTTATTACTTCCACATCCTTATGTTCGATATTTTCCACGGCATCGGCGTAATCATTTACTTTCGAGATCACACCGTTGTAATTATGTTCCCCGACGACAATTAAAACTTTCGCGGACACAAAATTTGCTATAAGGCATAGCGCTACGAGAAATGTACATTTCATAGTGTTACTCATGAGCAACCTCCCTCTCGTTAATAGCGCCGATAACCACGGTAAGTGCAGAAGCAATATTTTCGTACTTACTGCGAATTTGCCGGTTGTCATCTTCCTCGCTTATTGATGATACGCGATTTTCAGCATATACCTTGAAATTCTGCAGAGAATCTATTATGGTCTCGTCTCCATATTTCTGTGCCATCCGCAGCACCGTGCCAAATTCGGGTTGTGAAACACCTTCCCGTGATACGGCACCTAAAATCTCCGGCACCGCAGCCCGAGCATAATCACCCCCTATTTTCATTATCGCCCCGACAGAAAAAGTGCGTAGAATTGAGGAGTATGCTGAAAATTTCTGTGGCGCCTTTTTAAATATGTCAATTATCTTACCGGTAAATTCAGCCAACTCTAACTTTCCGGCTGCAATAACCGCCTCTTCAACAAGTGCGTCATAATCGGAATCAAGAGATTCGTTTATTGCGTCACTCACCCACCGCGGTACCGAGGTTACACCCGACTCTTCAAGAAACTTCGGTGTATATTTCAGGATATATCTTTTCTTATATAGATCACCACGATTTTGATAGTAATACTGTTCCAACGAATCAACCGTTGGAATTCCTGCCATCTCCTCCCGGATACTGCCCGCATGCCCCGGTGATAATACCGAAAGCAGCAGCAACCAGAGAAATAAACAGCAGACCGTCGAATAGTTCCTGTACTGTTTTTTCATAGGTTTTCCTTTATTTTATAACGTGTACTGCACAAATACTGCAGGTACTCAATTCATGTTTGAGTACCTGCTGAAGTAGTTATTTACCTCACTGTAATGAGGCATCAATCTTTAAATGCATTTCACAACCGTATTCCGCATGAAATTCCGGGAAAATACGGATTTGATTGCCTGCGGCCAGATTAAGCTCAGGATCACCGGTTTGCGGTGAACTACCTAACACATTCATATTCCGGAGTATTGCGATATTGGCAACCCAGTAATCACACTTGGTGTTAATGTTTTCATTAAAAACATGGTTAGACAGATAATCGACATACGGTTTATATGCCTTTTCTCTGAGTGTTCCCACACCAAGCAGTGAAAACACCTTGTCGTGTGCGAAATTATTATACTCTTTCACTTCTTCGAGGTATGCTTCACCAAAACTTTTACCCTGGCTGAGCACAGTCATGAAGGGTTCATTACGATTAGAATTTGTATTCCATGTAGAAGTACCCATAGATATGAGTCCGTTGTCACACATGGCGTACAGTAGTCCGAC
This sequence comes from uncultured Fibrobacterota bacterium, assembly GCA_964543525.1. Classification (GTDB taxonomy): domain Bacteria; phylum Fibrobacterota; class Chitinivibrionia; order Chitinivibrionales; family JANQEN01; genus CBDVBE01. Next base: position 28,851 of record CAZIYW010000020.1, read on the forward strand.
TTTATCAGTTACTATATAGTCATTATGACTGCAGGTGTTTGTAATGAAAAACCTGGTTTTTGAAGGGCCGCCGTCATCACGCATGGAATAAAAGAATCGGTGCCACCATGATGCACAATGAAATGCAGGTTCAGGATCCTCATTATCAATAGTCCATTCTCTCGGTGGTGTCGCATCAATATCAACAATCTTTACAGCATCTGCAATTACCCGATCGTTTGACGTTTCAGTACCGGAAGCTGCAAGCTGGATCCGTAATACGTCATTTGCACTAAGGTAATACGTTCTTCCAATTTTATTCCACCCATTCGTTCCGGCACTCTGATCAATTCCGAATGCATCGAGCTTGTTTGAACTATCAAATCCATGTAATATATTGATCCAGGAATTTGATGAATTGGATGAACTCACCGTATAGTAGATATAAATTTCATATCTGGAGGTTGCGGGTACATCAAAACGCCATTCGACCGAATTTATTCCGGCATAATTGGGCTTATCGAGATAAGGATACGTAAACCATTTATCGCGGTTATAGACTTCATAATAACTGCCGTTATAACCGCCGGTGGTTACTTTCTGCCAGGTGGGCACATTGCATATCGCATTAAACTCACCGTTTCCGCCGGAGATATCAATAAAATGGTTGCCCTCGAACTGACCATGCTCCTTTAATCCCGCCCATTTATAACCCCTCGTATCGTTTTCGTATTCAGGATTGCGGCAATCACGGTAGCTTTCCTCCCCATCAGGTGGATCATATTGCTCACCGGCAAAGGCCCCTTTGTTGATGTTACCATAGGGCCCGGCCTGAAGCTGAGACTGCCACATAAAGGGATTGTTGTCCGGATAGGCAAAGTAGTTTACCATTCTGAGATCGAGCCTTTCCAGGTCAAGATATCTGCGAAGATTGGCAATAGCATTTGCAGGATTCGGACCATCATACGCAGCTCCGAATATGTGTCCCATGGCAAAACCGAAATCAGGGACATCGGCACGACCGGTCATCCAGTCATGTACCCTGTCAAAATACTGATGAATGATCTCATTTTCAGTAAGAAAAACATGGCTCCCCCAGTCGCCACCTTCGTCCCGGTAGTGTAGTATGGTCCTGGCATAAACACGGGACACCCAGATTTCCGGAATATTATCTCCCGCGTAGTGCTCTTTATCGAAGTTATCAATTATACTTCCGCCTACATTTGTCGGAAAGGGCCACACATTGCGACCGTCATTCGGGTAGCGACTGGGTGGTGTTGTCCTCGAGTCCGCAAGGTCCATATAATAGTAATCAATGGGTTTATCTTCCCGTTGTTGACCTGCGGCATAGTATGTCATCAACGGCTCTGGAATATTACCAACCAGAACGGCACCTTCAACAACATCACCACCTAACGAATTCATATACCAATTTACCATTCTGATATACAGTGGCAGGCATTGGTCCTGCGTGTTGCCTGAACCGGGATGTGTATGCTCATATAAATCAACCGTTTCTCCTTCAGCCTCCAGATCATCTATGTATTGCTGTAAATGATTATAGCCTTCAGGATCATCGTGATAATCAGTTTCAGCAATGATGAGTATTTTTGCCGAAGCTATGGCATATACACTTAAAAGACACATTATTAAAACGTATATATTTCTACTCATCTTCACCTCCCCTTCTCTGTAAATCTTCCTTGACTCTGTTCAACTGGTGAAGAACGCTCTTATACTTAATAATAAGGTCTCCCGGTTGTTCCTGTTTATCGAGTGCAGCCAGTCTGCCTTCAACGAAAAGCGATATTTCGTCAAGTTTCGGGATAAACGTTTCATCACCATACCGGGCAACTCCGTGCAACAGGGACGGATAGAAGGGCTTTAATACGTCATTCGGTGTATGATTTATACATACGGTAATACACTCTTTTGCCAGTGTTTCTTCGAACTGCATAACCGTTCCTAAAACGGCGCTGCGTATCCGGTTGGCATCCGCGGGGAACAACTGGTATACATTTTTATACAGCTCAATGAGACGGGTGTACGTATCTTCATAGCGATACCTTCCCGCAAGAATGACCGCTTCCATGACAAGCATTGCATTTTTCGCCTTTAACTCTTCGGTTACCGATGCATGCAGCCAGTCAGGTTCACGTGCATAATCGTTTTCCTCCGACCATTGCGGTATATATTTGAGAATATACCGCCGGTCATAGGAGCTGCCTTTTTTATACAGGGTATACAAAGAATCCATTGACGTCGTCGTAGTAATTTTCTTCATGATACCCGCATCGACTTGCACGGCGACACATAGAAGCACCCACAGGAAAAGGTATACATATTTTAGATACCTGTCTGTGATAGTTTTCATAGTAGTTCTCCAACTGTCGGTTATCGGTTATCGTGCTTCCAGTTCGTCAATGCGTTTCTGCATTTGAATCATCTGAAGAGTCATCTCTTCGATTTTCTCAAGAAGCTTAACCTGCATTTCGCCCATGTTCAGACCTTTTTCCTGTACTTCATCTGCTGTTGGCATGCCGGGAAGGTGCTTGTTTACTTTGATATAATCTTCCAGTTCTTTTAGTGTCGGAAGTTCATAGTTATTCCGGAAGACGTAATCTGGAAAGGTTGGCGTTTCAGTGACGATAAGTTCTGTTGTTGTAACTGTTCCGTTAGTAGTTATATCTCCGCCTCTTATAACAGTCATATCCGCGGAATTTGTTTTTTGAATCGTAATCTCGCCGTCTTCATAGGTGAATTCACTTTTGTATCCCATCCCATCTGAATAATATGAAGAAAATAAATTCGGCTGTAAAATAAATTCCTTTGCGGCAGGACCGCCATCCCATCTGTACATGCGTAACTGATAGAGAGGGTCCGCAAGCATGCTTTCTATGTTTATGTTGCCTTTAAGATTAAAATCACCTTCCAATTTCATATTTTCACCGCTTTGATCCACCTGACTCGGCCACAGATCGGTCTGTTGACATGCGGGATCAGAAATGAAATCCGCAGTAACATTTTTATTACTGGTCATGGTGATGGTAGCAGGGCTTGTTGAACCGCTCAGATCGCCGCCCCACTGGGAAAAAAGCCAACAATGATCAGGATTTGCAGTAACTGTTACAACTGTGCCTTCATTGTAAGTACCGCCGGGCGGATTCAGAGTAACATCACCCTGGCCAGAAGAAACGGTAACGTTCAAGGTATACTGGGGAACCTGCTGCTGCACATATACCGGTTCAACATAGTAATCCTGGTCCATGGTAAAGGTTAACGGATCGGTGTTATTACCGGCGAAATCTGCACCCCAGTCATCCAGGTTGTAGCCGGCGTCCGGTTGCGCGTCGAGTGTTACCTGCTCACCTTCCTCAAATGTGAATTCATGCGAACTTGTGTAGGTAACGCCGTTTACCTCTACCGAACCGTTAGTTGCGCCGTCCATATTAAGATACAGATTATACTCCGGAGGTGGTGTACCGCCGCAATCACACTCGTCAGTGGTTAACCAGAAATGGCTGAAAGGGCCGTCAGGACTGTAGGTAGTACCACTAATTCCATATACACCGGGTGCAACTTCATATCCCTGATCATTGTAACAGACTTTATCTCCCGCACTGTATGAAGTTGAAGATGACCAATCCGGGCAGCTTGCCGCCATGACAGTCTGAACAAAGAAAAAGAATGTAAGCGAGACTGATATGTATAAAGATTTTTTCACAATATGCTCCTTAAAGATGTTAAAAGATGTTGTTGGTTATAAAGAAAAACGGAAGTATCTATAAGAGAAATGATTTTTACGTGTAAGTGACAAAGGTATCATACATTGCGCTACATAACATCCCCCTTTCCTGACAGTTAAATAGCAAATAAAAATCATTGCATCAGATTTATTTTCCGCTACTTAAATACTTTGTGTTGCGGGAAATGCTCAATCGGTATACGTTCTCAATTTTGTAGCACACATAACAATTCAGATTGCTGTATATTAAGGCGGAACAAACACATTTGCATGTTTTTGGTAAATAATAAAATCGGAAGGGGAAGCACGTAATCATACTTCCCCTTTGTATTAGTGAATGTTGACTGATTGGATTTATTTACAGCGTACCACAAATAATATTCACTGTGAAGATATAAAACCAACATGGGAAATGTTGTTACTATCAAATGCAATAGGCGTTGGATAATACGAACCACTCAAAGAAACAGACTTCAAAAATGTATCTCCAACCTTTGACTAAATGCCTTCGATAAAGCACATGACGGTAAAGTTCCGTTTGTTTACCATCGCAATATAAGTAGTTCTGGTGTTATCAAAAGCAAAAGAAAGGGATAATCAATTTCGTTTTGATTAAATTCTCTCTTGCCGACTGAGATCCGTCCATTGCCGTTCCACCGCATCACCGTTCCCCGTTCCTGTTGCGGAACAGCATTGGTGCTGAAAAAGACTGTCTACGCTTCCGGAATATTATCTATACCTTTTCAAAGTATAACCGTTATCAATATCTTTGTATGCTATAAAAAGTGCATTGACCGAATTAATAGCAAGGGAATATTCACAGGTTTCAGAATTTAAAGAATTATTATCTATATAACGCCATTCTCCATAGTGATAGTGTAGTACTTTTATTGCCGAATCGGTTCCGAATGAAACGCATTCCACACCATTATTTCCTATTTCAAACCGGTGATTATAGCCGGTCCCTGAAAATCCCTTTTTACCAACAGGTTTCCATACATCATTGTGGAATTTCATAACTGTCATTCTTCCATCTTGACTCCAATCAGGATAAATGACATATGGTGTATTGGCAGGACTTACATACATATCCGGATAAGCTTCTTCCTCTGAAAAACCGGGATTTCCGACTATTTTCCATGTAGTTCCATTAAATTTTCTAACGGTGGCCTTTCCGCTGTATTCCGAATCACTGTAGCTTATATAGGGTACTCCACTTCCTGCTACTGCAAAGGTAAAATGTTCGGAGTTTATTTTTATCCCGGCAAGTGACGCTGAATCCAGATAGCCCCAATTGCCTTCCGAAAATTTACGGACAACAACTATAAAACTGTCAAACGTTAAAGCATAACGGTAAGCACAATAATAACTATTGTTATCATCGATACCCAGAAAAAACCAGCTTCGCATTGCAGATAAAATATCTATTGATGAACCGATTTGATCCCACGAATTTCCGTTCCATTTAAGAACAGTCGCCTGATGCATTATTGGATTATTATATACCGCAAATAAAAGGAGAATAATATCGTTATTCTGGTCAATTAAAAAGCGAAAATAGGTTAAATTTTCAACATTTTCAAGGGCGCAATATACTTCCCAATGTTTATCAATCAACTTTTTAACTACTATATTGCGATATTCATGGGTAGCTATAACAGGAATATTATTTTTATCAAAAGAAAAGTGAATTATATTCGGATTGGCTGTAGTAAACGGTTCTATATCCATTGATACCCACAAGTGTTGTAATGTTATATATGCCGTATCATACGCAATTTGATTATCATCGTCGGTCACCCGCAGCACGATTACATACGTATCATTCTCCTCTTCTTTTGAGGCCACTGTCGTATCACCCGTTTTTGTTTCAACGAAATTATTATACGCGCCAATGCTCCATTCATATTTAACCACACTTCCACCATAGTTACCCGGTAAACTGGAAGTAACATTTATATCAAATTCATCGCCACAAGGAACGGAATCGGGTACTGTTATATTGGGAATTGGCGGATCCAATTCTGTCCGAATGTTTTTGGTATCACATGCGACATTGCCTTCATCATCAGCTACCCGTATCACACATTTATAGGCTAAATTCTCGGAATCGGGTGCAACAATAACCGTATCAAAATTATCCAGCGATACAAATCCTTCACCATTTATATTGCATTCAGCACTTACCACCTCTCCAAAACTATCAACAGCGGAATACGTTAAATGGATTGAATCATTAAGTGATACAATACTGTCCTCTGTAAAGACAGTTACTATTGGAACAGCATTTGTACATAAAAACTCCGGCATTACAATATCGCCTGAGTTCTTGTCGAATTCAGTTTCACAAACGCCGATTCTTCTATCAAGAGAGTCATATACATGAATAATCGCATTCCAGGAGAGTCCATTTACCGGCACATAAATAAAACCGCTGTAACTGTTTGTCATATCATTGAAGCTTAAATCAAATACCCGGGGCGTATCGACAGGTATACCATCACCATAAATAAATGCTTTTATATTATCAACCTTTTTACAATCGCCCACCAATTTCCCGCTAATATCCCGCTCGAACTGGTTCTGGTTGAAATGGAGTTTCACCGGAGGTATAAAAGTGGTACTATCAATGGAAACTGAAACCGGTCCGATAAGAGTGTCATTGTATATTTCATGTTTGAAGCCGAGCGTGTAAGTACCTGGTGGAATATTTGAAATTGCATAAACACCACCGGTATCAGTGATTGCCAGATAGGAAGTTCCGGGTATATAACATAAAACTCCATCTTTATCCCATCCCCCCTTTGTGGTAATACTACCTGCTATTTTTCCAGGCAGTTTTAATGTATCTGTTCCAAGATACTCTACTGAATCTAATACGATATTGGGTATATGCGCATACAGGGTGTCCTTATCAGTATCAATATATTCTGCAAATATCTTATAAATACCACTGGCTAAGGTGTCGAAATGATACTTTCCTTCAGCATCCGTGTAAGTTGAGTCTATGGGTAATGAATCTGAGATCAAAGGTTTATACAGATAGACTCGTGCATTTACAGCAGGATTCCCCTGTTTATATTCCACAAATGCGCCGAGGATACCCGTATCGGTCTCCGTAATAGTACCGGCGACATTTCCATTGTTACCGGTACAATATAACAGTGCTGATATTACGACTACTAAAACAATGATATAGTTTTTCAAAGTGATATCGACCTCTTATTGCGAATGTGGGAAAGCCTGAATATTTATCTGGTATACCTTGACTGCAGGTTCTTCATCTTTATGAACGATCGATTTTACTTCAGACCTGAACTGCTGCAATCGGTGTTTTATTTTGTTTAACGCATTATCAGATAAACTCATAGTTAGTGTTGTCATCTTTGCCTGCTGTTTTTCATTATTGACAATGGCCTCCTTGGCTATTTCCAGGCTTCGTAATTGATACTGCTGGATTAAATGGTTTCGTATATTATCACCGGTTGTTATTACTTTTGATGTCGGTTTAAAACAACCATTTTCATTTTTCTCAATCAGTTTTAATTCAGTCATTAGCTTAATTGAATGTTTTGCTTCTTTTACCGTGATTGGCGGATAAATCTTTTTTTTCAATTCACGATAATTTCCCTTGAAATCGTATATATCCAGTACAGCCCTGATAACACTGTGATACCACTCCTTGAAATAGATATACTCCTTTGGACCTATCAGCTTTTTAGGAGTCTGGTTCAACTGAATTATTTGATCAAAGTAAAACTCTTTTTCATGGGCACTTGTGGCTTGATTGTAAGAAACCAGAGCACGAAAATACTTTGCCTCTTTTGCATTCAATTCCAGCAACTCAATAAAACGGTCAATAAAATTAGGGGTTACAGCTCTTTTACCACAGACAATATTTCTGAAATAAGATCGGGCATTTCTCTGACCCAATTTAAAGCAGATGTAAGTATGGGTGAAGCCTTCATTATATTTTTTACGGGCAATTCGATAGTCTTCAAGATATTTCCGGAAATCGATGTACTCAAAAATATTCGGCAGCGACTTTTTCATGTCAGTTTTACCTGGGCTGGTGTATTTATTTGACACTTCCATTAAAAAATTTGTTGGTAGATTCTGTTTTTTCGTGTTTTACAAGACTTAATGCCGTAAAAAGAGGTAATTTTTTAAGTACCCAAATCGACTCATAATATTTGTGAAAAACTACTAAATGTGTGTTAAAAATGAGGGGTTAAACATAAACGATACTATTGTAATCCCCTCATCCTTAAACTCCCCCAATTAACAGTAAAAAATATACTTTATTCAAAAATCCCAAAATACGACATTAATGTCGCAATTTAAACCATTTTTTACCCTTGATTTGCGAATATGGTATTTTTGATATGATGAATTATGGGATGAATTAGTTTACCAGGAGTTTCTGGTATTTCTCAAGATGTTTTTCAAAGAAATCAAAGTGATTTTTAAATGCTGAATCTGTATATTCACCTTTCAGTATACCATAAAGGGTATAAAAAAGTGAGAGAACGTATTTTGGTGTGAGAGGAGAATGCATTGAACATATTCGCTCAAGTTGGCGAACAGTAATACAGGCGGAGACGGCCCAATCCTTAGGAGTGGCAAAAATGTTTTCTTTTATTAAAGTATAGTGTTTTAAATATTGTGTTCCTTTGCCATTAAGTACAAATCCCAGCGAAGCAATTTTACACACCTCATCATGAAGTAATGAAATTGAATGAGGATCCTTATCAAACACCTTCATCGCGCCGTTTTGCATAGCTTGTGTTGCTGTGGTCATGGAACGCAACCCAGAAAGCATCACTGAAAAGGGAAATTGCGGATACTGCCGTAATATTTTAAACCCGTCATCCTCTTCATCAAGTGCAATATCGAGTATCCAGCAATGCCACGGTTTTTGAGCGGAATTAATTATTTCCAGCGCCTGCTTGAGATCGGAACCGGTCATGATGTTAAATAAAGGTGATGAAAATAAAAATTTGATTGAATCCAGCACCACCGGATCGTCATCAACGATAAGAAGATTTATTTTACTTCTAAACAATTTAAGAATATATTCATCTACTTGTATCATAAATACAGTTTTTTATTTTTTTAGCAACAGAGGATTATTTAGTAATAGACCGTATGTAATCTGGGGTATTATATTCAGTCTGATTTTGAAAGTAATTTTCGTAGATAAAATAATAGTTGTAACCCTGTAAAAATTCAGAAAAATGTATTTAATTGTTAGAATTGTCAGAAAGGCTGAAAATGGAGCAAAAAAGCGGAATTTTATTTCCACGAGAGGCAAACCGGAATTCAATTACCTTATCCGGCAAAGATTTTCAGGATGAGAAGCTGAAAGCAGTCAGTCAGGTCACCGGCGGCATCGCTCATTATTTCAAGAATCAACTCTTTGGCATAGGTGCAAATGCTCATATCATTAAAAAACATTATGCCGAAAATGAGTTTATCGTGAAACGAACTGAAAATATTATCACTGCAGCACAGCAGTGCTCAAATGCACTAATGAAATTATTGTCTTTTGCACAAAGAATGGAGCTCCATTCCTCCCCGGTCGATATCCATGAAATAATTCGAAAAGCGATCGCCCGGGGTACGGACAGATTCAAGGTGGTCATCCCGATTGCGACCAGCCTGAAAGCCAAACATTCAATTGTTTCAGGTGATTACGAACAGCTGCAGATTGTGCTTATAAACCTCATGGAAAACGCAATGGATGCCATCACTCAGGGAGGTGGCACTTTAACATTTTCTACCGATGAAGAGCTTCTCCGGATAAATAACAAGAATGACGGCACTGCCGGAAACAACCCTTCCGGATTGTCTCCGGGAGAATATTGCAGTATTCGGGTACGTGACACCGGTGCAGGTATGAGTAAGGATATACTTGCTAATGCCTTTGAACCCTTTTATACCACCAAAAAAAAAGGTGCCGGGTATGGACTGGGTCTCTCACAGGTGTATGGTATAATTATGGCGCTTCATGGTGGTATTACGATTAACAGTGATGAAAACAAGGGTACTGAAGTTGTAATCTATCTCCCCGTTTCTGATGAAAAAATAGAAACCCAAACACCGTCTCAACCGGCTTATTCCTCCCAGGCTAAGCTGAAAGGTATTAATACCGTCCTGCTTATTGATGATGAGGAGGTTGTTCGTCATACCACCAAAGAGTTGCTGGGTGATGAAGGTATTACGGTGGTCATGTTTGATAACGGTAAAAAAGCGATAGAGTATTATAGCCGGCACAGCACAGATGTTGATCTGGTATTACTGGATATGATGCTTCCTGAATTGGACGGTGAGGAGATTTACCGACGGTTGTGTAAAATTAATCCAAATGTAAAGGTAATAGTATTTTCAGCGAACAGTGATATTGATAAGGCGAGTAATTTATTGCGGCAGGGTGCTCTCGGTTACATTGAAAAACCAGGTGGTTTCGGTGATTTGTATAATCAAATCAGTAAATTGTTATCGTAATACTCTTTTACAAGCACTTAATATTTTTTAAGTAATTCCCGCAACTCTTTATAAAATATAACTTAAACTACATTGTTTATCGAATCCACGTATGGTGGATACAGCACACTTTTTTCTGTGATAATTGCCGTTATCAGTTCATGGGGGGTAACATCAAACGCGGGATTGTATACCGGTACACCGGTAGGGCCGGTCTGCTTCCCGAATCCGTTAAGGATTTCATCGGCCTGCCGCTCTTCAATCGGGATTTCTTTACCATTAGAAATAGTTGCGTCAAATGTTGACAGCGGCGCCGCGACATAGAACGGAATATCATGAGCGCGTGCAGCTAATGCGACACTGTAGGTACCTATTTTATTGGCGGTATCACCGTTTGCGGCAATACGGTCTGCACCGACAATGACCGCATCAACCTTTCCCTGCGCCATGACTGAAGCTGCCATATTGTCGCAGATGAGTGTGATTGGAATATTAGCCGCATGCAATTCGAAAGCGGTGATACGGGCGCCCTGGAGCAGTGGACGGGTCTCGTCGACATACACATGAAACAGTTTGCCCTTTTCTTTTCCAATATAGATTGCCGACAATGCAGTGCCGTATTCAACGGCTGCCAGCCCCCCGGCATTGCAGTGCGTCAGTAGAGAAGAATATCCCTTTAACAACGCAAAACCATTCTCCCCTATTGCCCTGCAAGCCTTCATGTCATCTTCAAGGATACGGACAGCTTCCTGCAATATCTCCTTTTTCACTTCAGAAACCGGCAACGATTTATCCAGAGAAGCCACATGGTTGGATAGTCTGTTGAGCGCCCATTTGAGATTAACCGCAGTTGGGCGTGCAGCATTCAGATAGTCGGATTTCGCATGTAAATTTTTGACAAGTGAATCACGTGTGCCTGATTCGGGGAAATCCCTGACGCCCAGATAAAGACCGAACGCCGCTGCAACACCAATGGCAGGAGCTCCGCGAATAGCGAGTGTCCTAATGGCTTCAAACATTTCTTCGATTGTAATAATATCTCTGTAGTGTAATTCGGTCGGCAGCTTTGTCTGGTCGACAATTCGGGCGGCGTTATTAATCCATTCAATTGTTTTTAATCGGGACATGGCTTGTTCATCCTTAAAAGCTTCAAATCATAATCTTACTCGTAATCGAAAATAGAAAAAGAAGTTTAGGCGTATGACTATGTGTTGGATGTCTTTGAAAATATAATCCGGCTAATAAAAAAGGCGCTGAATATTCAGCCCTTTATGTAACGTGATTGATTGTGCAGCAGATACCACTTCTTAGTTATTGGCTTCCGCCTCAACCTTGCCTGCCTCGATAATCTTACCGGTCAATTCTTCCGGAACCGGATCATAATGTGAGAATGTTTTCGAGTAAAAGCCGCGACCCTGTGTCATCGAACGCAGTGATTGTGAATAGTTTTGAATCTCCGATTCAGGTACCTTTGCATTGATTGTCTGATAGTTTCCGTCGGGATTCATACCGCCGATTCTTCCCCGCCGTGAAGAAAGATCACCCATCACATCACCGGTATATTCTTCAGGCACAGTAACTTTCAGGTCAACAATAGGCTCCAGCAGTATTGGTCCGGCCATTTCAAACGCTTTCTTGAAAACTTCACGGCCGGCTATCTGAAAAGCGATATCTTTTGAATCAACCGGATGGGTTTTACCGTCCACGAGGCTGACCTTCACATCAACAATCGGATACCCGGCGAGTATACCTTCAAGCATCTTTGCCCTGATCCCCTTGTCAACGCTGGGCCGCAGCGGTTGATCTATCACTCCGCCTACAATCTTATCGACAAATTCATATCCTCCGCCCCGCTCTTTCGGTTCAAGATCGATGAATACCCGCGCATACTGACCGGCGCCGCCACTCTGTTTTTTATGGGTATACTCGACATATTTTACCGGTTTGGTAACGGTTTCCCGGTAAGATATTTTCGGCTGTTTACGTTCTACATCAACTTTAAAACGATTCTTAAGCCCCGCAAGGAGGATCTCAGTATGAACATCACCGCGGGTGGACAGTATTGACTGATGGATGTCAGCATGATACTCATAGGTAAAAGTCGGGTCTTCTTCATGCAGTTTTTTCAAACCGGCGCCGATCTTCTCTTCATCACCTTTCTTAGTTGCGGAAAGAGCAACACGCACCAGCGGCTCATCAAATTGAATCTGACGGAATTGAGCGTTCTTTCCCTTTGCTGCAAGGGTGTCGTTCGTATGGGTATCCTTGAGCTTGAGAAGTGCACCAATATCCCCAGTGGTTATCTCACTGGTCTCGATCTTTTCGGAGCCGCGGAGAAAATGCATACTGCCCAGTCGTTCCGTGTGACCCCTGGTAACATTCTTGACCTCCTGTCCCGTCGCGACAGAGCCGCTGTATACACGCACAATATTCACTTCACCAACGTGCTCTTCAGATAGTGTCTTGAAAACAAAGGCTGCAGTCGGTTCGGATGAAGAGCAGGTAATTTTATTGCCGTCAACAGTCTCTATCCCGGTCTGTTTATCAGCGCCGGGGCAGAGGTTTACCATGGTATTCAGCAACAGATCAGTACCCATATTTTTTGTTGCGCAGCCGCACAGCAACGGGTACACAAGCCCTTCCGCCACTCCCTTTGCCAATCCCTTTCGCATTTCATCATCAGTAAGCTCACCGGCTTCAAAATATTTCTCCATAAGTTCTTCATCAGATTCGGCGATCGATTCCATAAGCGCGCCACGGATATTTTCAACCGAGTCAATAAAATCTGCAGGAATATCTATTTTCTTACCCTTGCCGTTTCCACCAGGGGTGTATTCATAGGCGACCTTGGTAATCAGATCCACAACACCTTTAAAATCGGCTCCGGCGCCGATAGGTATCTGCAACGGGGCGACCGAAGTTCCATACGCATGTTTAATCTCATCAAGAGTCTTCTGAAAATCAATATTTTCACGATCCATACCATTAATAAAAAACAGTTTAACAACACCGCTGCTGTTGACTATACGGGAGACAAGTTCAGTACCCACTTCAATTCCCGCTGAGGCATCAACCAGAATCATAGCCGTTTCCACAACACTCATCGCCGCGCGGGCATCCCCCAGAAGGTCAAGACTGCCGGGGGTATCAAGGAGGTTAACTTTAGCATTATTCCATTCACAGGTGCCAATTGACATCGAGATGGTCATCTGACGCTCTTTTTCATCAGGACGGGTATCGAAAATACTGGTACCGTTATCAACACTTCCCTGTTTGTGCGTTGCACCCGCAGTAAGGCAAAGTGCCTCCATGAGAGACGTCTTTCCAACACCGGCATGGGATACGAGACAGACGTTGCGAATCGCATTAACATCATACTTCTTCAATGTGGCCTCCAGACTCTCTGTTGTTGTGTTTCCTGTTTCAATTTTGATTCAGTATTGTGGTATTTCTACGTTATATAAACGATAGAAAATAATTGACACTCCCGATTACAGGCAAATAAAAACTGTAAAATACCAAGGTATATTTTTATTTGAGTGCAGCAAAAATATATTATGATACCCTTCTAATGAAGTTACAAATTAAAAATGCTGTAAGAAATGTAACCTTTTACAGATACGATAAAGATTGGCAACCAGAGCACACAGATCAGGCCAGTATTGTACGCGGTCTTTATACGGAGTCAGCATGGTTAGTGATTTCAGATACAATCCGGATATTTTCGTCTCCTCGCGCAAGCATGCACCTATCCCTTACCAGCTTTTCAATTCAGTCTTCCTCCATTCATCTTCTGCAATGGAAGGAAATACCGAATGTAATTAAGCAAGTTATCATGGATGAACGGTATTCGCTGTGGGGCCGTAAATTATAATCGCACCTTCAGCGCTGCCAAACCAGATATTATTCTTCGAGTCGAGAAACATGGCAAAATACTGCTCTGTTTTCGGCAGATACTTGTTTTCAAATGAAAACCATATTTCATTTTCATATCGCGCCATACCGTTATTCGTGGAAAGCCATATCATATTGGTATTGTCAATAACTATGCCGTTAATTATCTGCGCAATGGTTGCATGCTGATCCCAATGGCCGTTATCATTTAAAAACAGACCGCTGTTGAATGAAGCGTACCATATAACACCTGAAGAATCCTGCACAATTTTCAGTATATAGTCAAAAGGCAGGCCTGTATTGTTATTGTCATAGGTCAGGATTTCAAAGGCGTTTCTGTACTCGAGGATGTATTGTCTGTTTGTCCATCCCATCCAGACAGTACCGTTTTTATCTTCAAACATAGCATAGGGATTTGCCGGAATATCCGCAGTATCAATGATGGTCCATTGATTGTTTCCGTCAAATATAACCACATTACTCCCGGTCGAAATCCAGTAGTTGCCGTCTGATTTACAGAACATATCGCTGACACCGTTTGAGGGAATCATTGAATTGTCGGTATTGTAGACGGTCCAGACCGGCTTATCGAAACGGGCAATACCTCCCGACTGAGTTGCCACCCATATGCTGTTGTCAAGGCCGACGGTAAATGCCCGGATATAATTGTCCGGGATGTTTGAATTGAGTGAATTATAGAAAATCCACTCCGAGCCCGTATAGACGAGAATTCCCTTGTTATTTGTACCGATATATACAGCGCCGTCAGGTCCTTCCTGAATTGAAGTTATCATCGCACCGGTTAACTGGACATCCGCCGGTTCAAGTCGTTGCCATTGTTTGGTTGTATCCGCAAGAAAGAGTACCGTAGTATCGGACTGACTAATTGAGACACTGTCACTTAAAATGATAGGTCGCTCCTGAGAATTTCTCTTTTTATAGACCAGAGACTGGTTCCGGAGGGGAGTGATATTTTTCAGTGTTAGTGTGCGTGTTCCATTAGCGGATTGTTTGCACTCGTTCATGAGTGCTGCATACTGCGTACCTGGAATGTACACATAGGCATCCTCGGTATCAACCGTATCTTCAAAGATAACGAGAAGTGTCCCGTATGAATGCGCGGTGTCAAAGTAAATATACTGATTCTTCTGAGTCTGTTCGGTTATAAGGATGCCACTTGTATCGTATGTACCGATTATCTGTACGGTAAATGGGGCGTCTATTTTACACATACACTCATATATTCCGCTTCGATCGGTCGTGGTCATAAAGGAATCGGCAACCGTTTCCGCCATTGCATCAAAGATATCCTCCATGACATACACCGTCGCATTAGAAAAAGGTCTTCCGAGATTATCATATACCGTACCCTGAATAAACCATTTTGATGTGGTGTCTGCCACCATAACAGTGACCGTGTCATGTGATTTGACAGTAATGCTCTCTGCAAGAATTACAGGCGGCATAACACTGTCCCGCTTCTGCATATAAAGAGGTTTGTTTGAAAGTCTTGTAATATCACTCATAAACAGCGTGCGCGTATTTTTAGGGGTGGGCAGACTGTTTGCAATATCGGCATAGTGAATAGTACCCGGAATATAAACGTATGTATTTTCTGTGTCGACTGTATCGGGAAATACAACCGCAATGTTTCCGGGCGCTTCAAAAGTATCTATAAGGGTATAATGGTCCTCGGAAAAAGCAGGAGTAAAAACGACACCGCTTCGGTTCTTAATATTTAGCGCCTGAAGAGTAAAATCAGTATCCGGTTTTTCATAAAACACAAAGGTGCCTTTATCATCGGTAAAGGCATTAGCTATTTCCCGAAATAGATCCTCACCGGGGTCGTAATTTATCGACATAAGATACACGGGTGCATTTTTTTCAGGGGTAAACGCAGTTGAATAGAGTGTCCCTCTGAAAAACCACTCAAGGGTATCCAGCTCGATATATACTGTATCCAGGGGAATAACGTTCAGACTGTCGGTGACCAGTATCATCGGACCGACCATATCCTTCCCGGTCATATACATTTCCATATCTTTCATAGGAGGTACTGAAGTGAATTCAATGCTTAGCAGGTTATTTCCCACAGGTATTGCAGCGGTGAACGGCAGAGCAAGGGTCGTGCCGCGGATGTAGAAATATCTTCCGGCTGTGTCAACGGTATCCGGCATTACGATTTTAATAACCCCGCCTTCCTTCAAGGTATCCCTTGTTTCCGTCGTATCTGCGGCAGCATGAATATCGGGAAGGAAAAGTACCTGTGAATTATCCGGATGATATGCCTGAAGGGCGTATATCACGTTTCGCTTTACTTGAAAGAAAAAAGAACCGTTTGCATCAGCCGTGTCTCTTTGAAGAATTGAATCTGCGGTATCGATTATTGGATTATAGTCGGCAGGAAGTAATGTTATTTCGGTTGAAGAGCCAGGTGAACCGGATGACATATAGACCACACCGGCAATGTAACCGTTATCAACATCGGTACCACCGCCGGCAATATTACCCGGCTCATTTGAACAGCCAGGAATAAAAGCCAGGCAGACAGGAACCAGCGACAACCTTTTAAATAAATCCCTCATCCCCAGTACCTGAAACGGGTAAAAGTATATATACTATTCACATTTTCTACATCTATATAATATAAAACTTTTCGTCAGTTTTCCAATTGGTGTCACGGAAAATTATCATTGCGCACTTTATTACCTTTGATTATTCCCGCTATTTTCCACTGTCGCCAGATAAAATATGCGGGAACAACATCCTCATTCCCCGTTTCTTACCTAATAATTAAAAAAAGCCACAGCCTCCCCCCCAAAGAGGCCATGGCTGTTACTGCTCAGGTTCCCTTTTTGTCATTGGAAACACATTGATGTTAACCTGGAAAACCTGATCAGCCTCCTCGTCCGATGATGCCAGCTCCAGTAATTCATAACGAAGATTCTCAATACGCTTCAGCGCATCGTTATAACTTCTTTTCGAGAACGTTAGAGTAGTGTTGGTCACATTACGCTCGTCTATCTGCAGCTCCGCAACAGCTTTCTCTGCAAGTTCCACCATTTTCAGATGATACTGACGTGCCATAAGAGCGAGTGCCGGATTGTCCTTGAGCTTACCTGTTGCCAATGTTTTATCCCGCTTTTTTAACGCTCCCCTATGATCCCTGACGAGGAACCCATGGCGTATCAGAAAATCGATTGACTTTTTTACTTCATCCGGTTTTATTTCGAAAGAGAGCCGTGCCGCTATCTTTTCGGGTGATTCCTCAAAACAGGGTAATTCAACTATTTCACGTATTACAACATGATACCACTCCTTCAAATAGTCGAATTCACCGGGTAAAAGCAGTTCCGGTTTATAGCGTTTTCTGAGACTGTCTATTTTCCTGAGAAAATGGAGTTTTTCTTTATATTTTTTCGCCTGTGTAAATAAGACTATGTTTTCAAAATATTCCGTTGATTTCTTGTTGAGTTTTAACCCGCGGGCTATCTTGGCGATGCTGTCTTTTGTTACATTCTTTTTCCCGTCAATAACCTGTTTATGGAAACTTCCCGATGCGAATCCTGCGCGTTCATCCATTACCCGGTAGGTAAAAGACTTCATTTCCTTTTTCCGGGATTTATAATAATCCCTGAGGAATTCACGATAATTTGTATAGTGGATTATTGCACGATTCGGATTCATTCTACCAGGAACGACTCCATTCAGTGGTTGACATGCAAATTCATCACTCTCGCCAACCGGTCAAATAAAAAAAATTATAGTGCAACAAAGTATTATGATGCCTCGGTATTAGGTACTGGTGGTGATAATGTTATACGCCAGAGGTCGAGTGAATCATAACATCTTGATATTCTTCCAAATAGGACCTGCAACGCTCCAGAGATAACATCGCAGTATAACCGTCTGTACCCGGAAAAATATCGAACAACCTTCCTATACCTGACAAATTAAACAGTTCGATGAAATAATCATCAAGTTTCGATAACGTCAAAGAACCGTTTCGATTTATAATAACTTTACTGATCCGGACTATGACGGAGAGCGCGGTTGTGCTGATAAAGGTCATTTTTTCAAAATCAATATTCACGTGCAGCGTAGACGGATTAATTGAATCTGCAATATACTTTTTGACAATATCAACATTGGTTTTATCAATCGCACCGATAAACCGAAGAAACTGGGTATGAACATTATCACAGGCATCTGAAGCTAAAACATAAAAATGTGAGGTATTCATCTTCTCTCCCTCAAAAAAATAAAAAATCATCGCTCTTCATCTTAAATTAACAATAATTTCGACGTATGTCAACTTTTTTTTGCCTGATTATTATCAAATATTTATTATTATAGCAATAACTTATTGAAATTATTAGATATATTGTGTTCCAAATAAAATTGTAAATTATTTTTTTTTATTCAAACCCCACAGTCGGGTAAATAAACATCTCCACGAATCAAATTTTGGACTTTTCATTTTTTTTATCATTAAAGTGTAACAACACTTGAACGATAAATCGCCCGTATGGTATTATATTTTATACAGATACAAAAATAGTACGCGCTTTAACACTGGAAAGCAGCATAATTATGCGTCTGCTTTTTTAATGGTACTCAGTTTTTTTATTACTTGTGCAGTTTCACCGCCCAATCTCAGCCTGATAAACGAGAAAAGGCGGTTGAGGCGGTTGGAGGTACTACCTGATGAGTGGAAGGGAGAACCGATTGTTATTCTCAATGACTCCGTTTTTATAACCGTATCGACGGTTAATGACGAAAACCGCATACTTTACTCGACTATATCTTACATCTTTGTAAATAAACGTAATCCAACCCTCTTAGAAAGAATGGTTTTCTCCGAGGATATGAGCTTTGAATCCACGCCGGTTATTGAGGTGACCGCATTATATCCTGACGGTTCTCAATGGAAATCGAGGCTTTCGGATTTCACCACCGAACCATACCTTTACAGCGGACAATATAAAACAAATCATCTGATTCATACTTTTACCTTTCCCCGATATGTTAAGGGAATGCTTATACGGCTCTCTGTGAATAAGGAATTTGTGGCGCCGACTCATTACAGCCATGAGCCGATCCGGGATAGATATCCAATTCTTCAAAAGACGGTTTGCTTTACCTATCCGAAAGGATATACTATAAACCAGCGAGAATCTTAAAAAGAGGCAGAAGAATAACCGTTTGAAGAATCCCGAATTGTGGTATGCAGGATTACATTTCAGTGTTCCGCCAGAAGGTGACCGTTCCTATACCTGGCGGGAGATTGGTGATCATTCCCGCGGCGGCACCCTCGGAGAGTATCCGCAGGAATTTTTCTTTTCTGAAAGGGGTTTCATTAAAAAGAAATTCAGTTGTTGAATTGCCTGCACCACAGTCCGAAAAATCCTCAACTGAGTATAATTACATTATTGATCTCCGACATAATGACTCAATACCCCACACAGTTGACTATTATTAAGCTATTGAAAACGATCTGTTCAGTGTGAGCGGAGTCAGTCAGTATTGACGATCCTGCGTACTTCACTTTTAACAGGGAGTTACAGGTTAGCAGATGCGATATACTCCCTATTTATTTTCAACAGTACTACGAAAAAATATCAAAATTAAATCAGATTAAAAATTCATATCTGATAATTGAATAGACAAGATTGCAGAACTTTCCTGCAGGATGAGTTGTCATATCTAAAAATCAACCAACTCCACCTCAAAAACTGTCCAGGTATTTGGTGGAATAATACCGGCAGCCGGCCTGTCTCCATATCCCAGTTCCGGAGGAATAATCAACGTACGTTTTTCACCTTTTTTCATAGTAAGAAGTGCCTCATCCCAGCCGGCGATCACATCTCCAACACCAACTTTAAAAGAGAACGGCTTCTTGTATTTATAGGAGCTGTGAAACAAGGTTCCATCAAGGAATTTACCCTTGTAATGGACCGTAACACGTGTACCTTTTACCGGTGTTTTTCCCCGCCCGTTTTTTTCAACAATGTATCGTAATCCCGACTTTGTTTTTATTGCATCGGGGAATTTTTCTTTCACGAGCTCCAGTGTTTTTGCATTATCAACTTTCAACTGTTCTTCGCGTTCTTTCTTTTCTTCCTGCCGTTCCCGTTTTGCGCTTTCTGATATCTTACGTATACGATCAAATGCATCATTAGATCCGGCTTTAAATGCCTTGGCTTTATCACCGATTCGATGAATGGTAATCGATTCTATATAATCATTCTGTACAATTCTCATAACGACATCCATGCCTTCGACCACATGGCCGAATACCGTATGTTTACCATCAAGATGCGGGGTAGCCTTGTGGGTAATGAAGAACTGGCTGCCGTTTGTATTCGGGCCTGCATTGGCCATTGATAGGATTCCCGGACCTGAGTGGCGTAGTGAAGGATCGATTTCATCAGGAAAGGTATAGCCGGGACCGCCGCGGCCGGTACCGGTAGGATCACCTCCCTGCATCATGAAATCGGCAATAACCCGGTGAAACGCGATGCCGTCATAATAGGGCTCGCCTGGTTTCCGTGCCACATTCGGAATGGAACCTTCGGCAAGCCCGACAAAATTGGCTACAGTCAGAGGAGTCTTCTCAAATTCCAGTTTGAGTAAAATGGTGCCTTTATTTGTCTTCATTTCCGCATAGAGACCCTCAGGAAGTGACGGCGTTTCTTCCTTATTTCCTTCTGTTGCAGCTGTCGTATCGGTTTCTTTATTCACTATGGTCGAATCATCAGCAGCAGCATAGATGCTGCTGAGCGAGATTAAAAACGCGGCCAACCAAACAACTTTTGTAACATTCATGACAAAATATCCTCTGCTGCAGTTCTTAATTTATTGCTTCAAGTGAGTGCTATAACATATTCGTATAAAAGCCGTTAAACGTATTAAATTACGAATAAATGTCGTCATTATTTATCTTAGTTAACTTTTTAATTTCTCAAAACTCTCCTGATCAGCTTTAAAGGCTTTTGCCTTTTCACCGATTCTCAGGATTGTTACTTTCCGCATCACATCACCCTGTCTGATACTGTTTACCACTTCCATGCCCTTGACCACATACCCGAATACCGAATGTTTGTTGTCAAGATGGGGCGTCGGGGTATGGGTGATGAAGAACTGGCTGCCGTTTGTATTCGGGCCCGCATTGGCCATTGAAAGGGTGCCTGGTTTATCATGGCGTAGCGATGGATGGAATTCATCCCTGAATTTATATCCCGGGCCTCCTGCGCCCGTTCCTGTGGGATCGCCGCCTTGAATAACAAAATCCGGAACAACCCGGTGAAAGGTCAATCCATCATAGTAGCCGGAACCGAGAGATTTGGCGGAATTTTTAATGGTACCTTCTGCAAGTCCGACAAAATTTGTCACAGTCAGCGGTGCTTTCTCAAATTCAAGCCTGGCAATAATAATCCCTCTTGAGGTCTCGAATTTCGCATACAGTCCCTCTGCGAGTTCCGATTCTTTTACCGGTTCCGCTTGTTGCTGTGGTTGCTCGTTCTTCTGTTGTGTGGTTACGGCATTTTCCTTTCGGTTAGCGGTTTCTGATGTAGTATCCTTTTTTGCGGTACACCCACAGACAAGTGTTACGCCAACAAGAAATACTGCTGTTTTGACAACATGAGAATACATTTCAACCTCCTTAATCCCATTGAAACGGTGATTGATATTCGCCATCTTTATATTCCTCAGGATGTTCCTTTGCATGTTTAAACCCTTTCTCCAGTTGTTCTTTACGTTTTTCATGCTCTTCCTTTGCTTTCTTAAACATGGAATCCAGTTCAGCGCCACGGTTTTTCTGTGATTTCATAAAACCTTCCAGATCGAGCTTCTTGTGGTCTGCCGATTTATGGTCAACCAGTCTGCCGTTTGACGGATCTATCCACAACGTACCCTTACACATTGGACATTTTATTTCAAACAGGCTCACGAGAAACCTCCTGTTAGTAAAAGTGGTAGACAGCTTCTGTATCGAGTGATAAAATATGTTTAGCGCACAGGTATATCTAAGAGATAATTAGTGCTCGTCTGAAAATTCCCTGATGGGTCATTTCGACTGCAGAATGAAATATTTCTTTTCTTATAGAATCAATATCTTGAAGATTTCTCCATGCGGTCGAAATGACGGTTTTACCACGTTAAAATGCAGACGCTGATATATATGACAAAACAGACAAGAATAAACCAGGAAATATATTTTAATTTATATAAATTGGGCAATATAATATTCTTTTCGCTCTGGTTATTTCTTTTTATTATATTAATAGATGATTTGCCTATAACATGAATTGTTGCATGTAACTTCTCTTCAACGGTAGGATTTGACAAATGAATATCAGTGAACGCGAAAAAAACAAATTTCACGTTATTGATATCAAAGGAAAAATCAATCGCTTAAAAGACTCGGTAAATCTTAAATCCATTTTTAACGAGCTTCTCGCTAAAGGAATAAGAAATATTGCACTCAATCTGAAAAATGTCACCTACCTTGATAGCGGCGCATTGAATGTAATCATTTATACGTACAATTCTCTTGTGAAAGAAAAAGGAACACTCGTGCTTATAGCTCCCAACGAATATGTCAAGGATGTGCTTGATGTAGTCGGACTCAATAAAATCGTTAAAATCTATTCTACTGAGGAGGATTTTGAAAATGATAAAGAAACATCTTAGTATTGTCTTTTTTCTGTCACTGACTACTCTGCTGGTAACCATGACCGGCTGTTACAATAAGAATTTTATCAAGCCGACTCAGACCGAAATTGATGCCTATATCAAGGAACATCCCGATCTGCCCGAACTTGATAAAGCATGTATATATGACGGGCGATTCGAGGTCGGTATGCGAGCGTCCACAGTGCTTTTTCTTCTCGGGGAGCCAAAGGAGAAACAGATTGTACAGCAGCCCTGGGCACAGCAGGAAAAATGGATCTATAAACAAGGTGGTGAAAAGATATTTTACATGGAAGATGATGGGGTCGTCGGTATAGAAGAGCTATAATGCCATGTATATTCCATTTGTTCAGTTAAAGGGCGGGTGTTTTACTCGTCCTTTTTAACATATTCCCGGAAAACCAATACAATTTCATGCAGATATTCGACATTATTATCCTGGCGGTAGTTTCGATTTTTGTTGCTCTTGGCATAAAACGAGGATTCATTGAAGAGGTTTTTCATCTCGCAGCCATGCTCGGCGGGTTTATCAGTGCCTTTCTCTGCTATCCTCTTATATATAACAGAATCGGTTTTCTTAAAACTTCCGCATCAACAAAAACTATCATAGCCTTTATTCTCGCTTATATATTCACAGCATTTTCACTGATTATCATCGGCTGGATTCTTAAGAAGGTGATTCATATGACTATCCTGGGCTGGATAGATCGCCTGCTCGGTGGATTGATAGGGTTCGGAAAAGCTACTATCCTGATATGGATATTCATTCTTTCCGTCTCATTGCTCCCCCATTCAAAGGTAAAATCGGCGTTTTCTCAGTCCGCCATTTATTCCTTTTTAACCAGGCTTCCCGTTAAATTGACCGTACCTGGTACAAAAAAGCTAAAAGAATCATACGAGAAGTTAAAAAAGGCGGATCCTGTTAAGAAATTAAAAGAATCAAAAGAAAGATTTGATGAATTCAAGGAACGAATCGACACGTTTCGAACCTTTATTGATTCAACGTAATAAAAACCATTTACACATCTGGAATTAGTTGTTTGCAATTTCTGCACCGGGTTCTCTTTTTTAAGACATTATAATTAAAGAACTTACGGAAAGCATTATTAAAAAATATGGATTGAATTTCTATTATATTTTAAAAACCCCTCCTCCCTGAAGAAAAAGAAGAATAAAAATTAAGAAAGTCGATTGATTGTGACGTACGTCACTGACAGGTATGATGAAATGTATTATTTCTATATGGATTATGACAAAAATTATGCAAAAAATTA
>CAZIYW010000021.1:0-52101 GCA_964543525.1 uncultured Fibrobacterota bacterium
TGAGAATGATGATGGTTTTCATAGCATATTAATATATTATTTGTTGACCTTAAAGGAAAAATTTTTGCGGGGATTTTTTTAACTTACAGTGCCCTTATTCTCACGATACAATCACAGCAGTATAACAGAGGTGTCTTAAACCGCTGTTGTTTTCGGGAAAAAGCCTTGTTTAAGGTGTAAAAATGGGTGTTTTTTTAGAGGTAAGATTTGTTTTGTAATATGTTGTCCAGGTCCGACCCCGTTTTACGTTTTACTAACTGCTCAAAGGAAACGGATACTGTAAGTTTTTATATGGGATGGCATTTTTATCCTTCGGGTGTTGAGTTTGGGGGTGGTTGGTGGGCGAAAGAGACAACGTAAAGGATTTCTTCCGGGATATTTGACAAGATTAATCGGGGATGTGCATATCTATTTCTCCTGTTTCCTCTGCCGCTTACTCAACAGAAAAAGGTCTTTCAATTCCCGGTGTCCCTTTGCACTAAGCCATCCATGTTCAAACCCTGCATGCTGAACGACCTGTGCTATTGCTGCAAGAGCGCAGAGATGAAGGTTTCTCATGTCCCGTGTACCTATAAGAATGAACACCGCGCGAATGAACGGATGCCCGCTGCCAAAATGTACGCCTTCGGCAGCCCGGACAAGCACGAGCCTGAAGATGTTGGTTCCTTCAACTATAACGTGGAGATTTGCGATAGTACTTTCACGCATAACGACAGCTGAAAGGGAGGCAAAGATATTTGAGAGAAGAATAACGGTTGACGCCGCTTTTATCAAGAGGTCAAGCTCCGGGAGCACTGCAACCGCAATCAGCACACCGGTGGCGATTAGTGCAACAAAGGGCGTGTTTTCCCTTTTTGACGCATGCGGGAAGGCTGCCGGCAGCATATCGTCATTGGCAAGTGCGACAGGGCATAGTGAAGCCGTAATTATGTCCCCGTTTGCCATTGTTATAAAGGCAAGAAACGAGGCGATCATGATCACAAAATACAGGACAACGCCGCCGCTCAGTTTGCCGGCAAGCGCTATAGGTACCAGGGATTATGCAAGTTCACCCGCAGAAACAACTCCGGTTACCACAAAAATAACAACAGCATAAACCAGGGTGACTGTGATCGTCGGGGCAATAAGTCCCAGCGGTATATTTCGTGCTGGATTTTTAATTTCACCGGCAATGCTCGCCGTTGTCAACACCCCGCCAAAGGACACAAATATAAAACCGGCTGTTGAAAAAAGTGAATTGAGACCGTGTGGAAGAAATGGTTCGAAGTACCCGACGCGTATATTTTGAACACCGGTAACGAGAAAAATGAACAGGACCGCAATGAGCAACAGAACCAGGACTATCAGGAATCGGACAGCCTCTTTCACCCAAACAGGTTGAGCAGGGTGAAAAGGACCGAAAGCACCACTGCACTCAGGACAAGGTTAATCCCAAAAGCCAGATAGAGCAGTTCGGCGATACCGATAACGGTAAAAGCACTCTTCAGTGAAAGAGCCAGCCAACTCAGAATTCCTGAAACGGTGCCGAAAATCTGTCCGAATGAACAGGACACAGAATAATAGTCTCCTCCGGCCATGGGCATGGCGGTAATAAGCTCAGACAGGCTCAATACAGTTTCAGTGCGACACAACCGGACAGAAAGTAGGAAAGAAAAACGGACGGGCCTGCTTGTGCAAATGCAAGACCGGGAAGGATAAAAAGTCCGGAGCTTATCATAGCGCCTGTTTTTATACAGAAAATACCTGTAAATCCCAGTGTTTTTTGCATAATGGTAACGTTTCGTATGGTAACTTTCGGTAATCGTCCTATCTCACGAAATTTAACATTCCTTGTTCGATAGTCGACATTCTCTTTTTCTCTCCTTCTCCCACTTTCATCTACTCAGTCTCTTTATACAAAAACGAAGTCATGGACTCCGTCTTATCAAACTCAAGCAGGAAATCAGTCTGCAGATTGACAATATCCTCAAGGCCGATGGGTATATTGTGGTTGTTGAATATCTCCCAGGTCTGTTCATCAATATCAAGGGGAACCGGCCGTCCCGAATTACCGACACCGGCGATATGCACCAGGTAGTTTGCGGTATTGACAATAGCAACCAGCAGGGGATTTTTGCGGGCTTCCCAGGGGGTGTGGTGGTGGCGGATACTTTCTGAAATTATCACGGGCAGGCGCCAACGGTCAACCAGCCATGAGCCGATCTGACCGTGCTGTGTCCCCAGAACTGCGGTCTCGGCATCATCAAGGCTTTCATTGCTGTCCGCGACACGGTTCATTATTTCTACGAATTCTTTTGGCAAGTACTGATTGACGACAATCTTGCCAATATCATGGAGCAGACCTGCAACAAAAGCCTCTCCGGCAATGCGGTACTGGTAACGACGCGCCATCATCTTGGCAGCAACACCGCAGCCGATTGAATGCTGCCAGTACTGGGTAACGTCAAAGTGGCGTATGGTGGAAAGATCCTTAAATACATCAAACACGGAGAGCGAAAGCCCCATCTCCTTGACCGCATTAAAACCCATGACCACAATGGCCATATTCACGGTATAAATCTCGCGCGAAAAGCCGTAATAGGCGGAATTGGCCAGTTTCAGTATGCGGGCGGTAAGGGCCTGATCGGTGGATATCAGATTGGCAAGCGATGCTGCGGAGGTTTTAGGATTATCAACGAGCTCAATCATTTTCGACACGACTGTCGGCAGGGTCGGTAACCCCATTATTTTTTCGGTAATCTGCTTTATACGATACGGATTCGGCGGTGCTTTTTGCATGAAGGATTCAATCTCGGTCTGTGTGTATGCTATCGGTTCTAAGTATTTGATATATAGAGTAGTTAAACACAGTCACCTGACAACCGGTATCATGCACTGAAATCAATAAAATGACCGGTTTTCCCCCCGGTGTTCTGCGGTTTTCTTTTCTCTTTCTTCTTCTTGCGTTTACGTTGCCGATTCTGCTGTTCTTTTCTGTTTTCCGGATCGACAATCTTATCTTCAGTCTCATCAGGCTGCACCGGCATGTCGGTACGACGGGCGGCCTCTTCCTTGGCAGCTTCCTGATTCTGTTCCTGATGAACGATTGGCGTATGATGGCTGTCCTGCTGAAACCGATCCATCTGGGTAAGATTGTGCATTGAAGCCGACAAATCCATACCATCAGCCATAATAACACCCCCTTTCAGGCAGCAGACCAATCAGGCATTAATACGCTGCAACAATTTACCGCGCAGCTTCAGTATTGCCTTTGAATGAATCTGACTGACCCGTGACTCCGATATATCAAGGACAACGCCGATTTCCTTTAATGTCAATTCTTCAAAATGATACAGGGCAACGACCAGCTTCTCTTTTTCCGGCAAATTCTCTATAGTTTCCTTGAGAATCTGTTTGATTTCCGTAAAACCGAGCTGCCTGAGCGGATTCTCACTGCCGGGATCCTCGATCGTATCGATCAGCCGTATTTCCTTTGAATCCGAGCTGCGATCCGGCAAAGCCTCCTCCAGAGAAATAATCGTTGTGGGTGCAACATCGGAAAGCAGCTTCTCAAATTCCTCCATTGAGACGTTCAGTTCCTCACAGACTTCATCATCGTAGGGTATCCTGCCCAGCTCATTCTCCAGTTTGGCATACACCTTCTGCAGGTCCCGTGATTTCTGCCGTATCGAACGAGGTACCCAGTCAAGTGCCCGCAGCTCATCAAGAATCGCACCGCGTATCTTGTGACCCGCATAGGTCTCAAACTTGAAACCGCGCTCCGGCTCGAATGTCTCAACCGCCTTTATAAGCCCGATAATACCGGAACTGACAATATCATTCCTGTCCACGGATGCCGGCAGATTTATGGCAACGCGATTGGCGATATATTTGACCAGATGTGCATATTCCACCAGAAGCTTATCTTTCGCTATCTTTGAATCGGTCTCTTTATATTCTTTCCAGAGGGCTTCAATACTGGCCATAACAATCCTTTGCACAAAAACAATCTTTCCGGCAATTATAAATTAACTTTTTACTATGCACTAACCAAGGGAAAGTACGTGAACATCCTTTTTTCAACCGGACTGTTCCCTCTTTTTCTCCTCTTTTTCGTTTCTTTTCGTCTTTGCCTGCTCCACACTCGAGCCATCCTGACACTCAGCCTTGTCAATCACCCGCGGTTCTCTCTGTGTTGTATGAATTCGCTGAATTATTCCTCCCTCAAGTACTTCAATATCATCATGCCGGATATCCTCAATCGCACCCTTGAGAATAATATCACTTATAATAAAACCACTCACCCAGAGTAGTACGGCGCCGCAAAATGCCTTTAAAAATGCCATGACCGCCACCGTGCTATCAAACGGGTCCTCCGGATTAATACCCGAGAAAAAGATAACGAAAAAGCTGCAAAAGGCGACAATGCGCGCTATTCTCTTAATCCAGTAAATCATACTATAATATTATCCTTTCTGCAATTGTTGTGTAAAGAGTCGCACGAAAAAACCGCTTTCCCTTATCGGCTGCATACCGCACAACCGGCGGGCGCAGTTCTGTATCCTGACCGACACCGGCGCCGATTGCCGCTCAATACAAATATTCTTCTGTGCACGGATATAACGGGAAATACTCTTGTCATAGGGGATAATACCCGTGCAGGTAATACTCCTGTCTAAAAAATTCCGCACCAGTGACTGCAATTTTGCAAACATCTCCTGACCGTCTTTATCATTTTCCGCCATATTCACCAGAACCCTGATGTCGGTCACCCCTTTGGCAAAGAGAATCTTTGCTGTCGAGTACGCGTCGGCAAGCGAGGTCGGCTCCGGGGTGATAACCAGCAATGCTGAGTCCGCCATACTGCATAATTGCACGGATGCCTGTCCTATGCCGGCGCCGCCGTCAATCAACAGAAAATCATACGCCGCTTCAAGGTTGCTTAACTCCCGCACCAGTGACTCAAGCCGCAGGGATTCCAGATTTGCCAGGGAAAGAATGCCGGAAGCACCGGGAATAATAGTTATACCTCCCGGTCCGGTGCAGATAATCTCACTTAACGAACACTCTTCATTAATCACATGCGATAAATTGTACTTCGGTGCAATACCGAGCATAATATGAATATTGGCCAATCCGAGGTCACCGTCAAATACGACAACCTGCTTTTTCAAGCGAGTCAGAGCTACTGCCAGGGAGATGGTGGTATGGGATTTCCCGACCCCTCCTTTGCCACTGGTGATCGCAATACTGCGACAGGGAGTTGCCGTTACTCCTTTTTTACCGGTGACTGTGGGCGGCGGCGCTGTGCGTGACGGTTCCCGGTTCGCATCCCGAACCATTGCACGCAGATTTTTTGCCTGGTCAATCACAGAGAGCTTCCCTCCAGTAACCGCTGAATAAACCGTCCGGCCTGCGCCAGCTCAATATCATCAGGGACACTCTGCCCCGATGTCAAATAGGAGACTGAAACCCCGCTCTGACTCACAATGTTAAAGACATTTCCCAGTCGGGTGGTTTCGTCAAGCTTGGTAAACAGCAGGCGGTTTACATTCAAATCCTTATACCGTTTGATAGTATCACGGAGATCCGAATCCTTCGTGGTCGCACTTAAAACAAGATGCGTTTCATCAGGTTTCATCATCTCAAGAAAGGATTCCAGATCACGCATATGCTCGCTGTTCTGCTGACTGCGACCGGCTGTATCGATAAAAACAATATCATCGTTTTCACACGCCTCAAGCGTATCCGGTACCTCTTCAGGAGAAAAAACAACCTGCAGACCGATATCGACAATTTCAGTGAAAGTCCGTATCTGCTCGATAGCGGCGATTCGATAGGTATCGGCGGTAATGATAGACACTACATTGTTTTTGTTTAAACTGTAGTATGAGGCCAGCTTGGCAATAGTGGTTGTCTTTCCCGCACCGGTAGGGCCGACAAATGCGATAACCAGCGGCCCTTCTCTTTTCAACTGCAGCGGTCCGGTTACCGGAAAATGCTCGCTGAGCACGGAGATGAATTTTTTATTGATATTCTTATCAGGCGAATCGGTTGTATTCTTAAGCTTTTTTATTAATTCCGTAGCGATTTCCGGCTTAATCTCGGAATCAACAAGCCTTTTATAGAGCACCGCCCAGGGGCCGGCAAATCCTCCCGCTGCGGCTGACTCCCCCGTTGCAAGGATCGACGCAAGCAGCTTCTTCATCTCATGAATATCCTCACGGAGCTCGAGTATCTGAAAGCGCTCGGTAAGAGCGCCGGCATAGCCGCCCGATTCACGCCGTGAACTCTGTCGGGTAATTTCCATGGGACGGGGTACTTCCGGAGGCGGTTTTACCGGTATCCCTCCCGAAGCCTTCGGCGGTGTATATACACCTGATTCTTTTACCCGCAGCGGCGGAAGGGTCCCCCGGGTTCTACAGGCCGACTCATCAACTGCAGCGGTAACTTCAATGGTATTCTGATCACCGAAGGGAAATATCTTTTTCGGCAACTTCCTTGTCTTAAGGATCATTGCTTCTTCACCGAGTTCCTGCTTTATCTGCAGCAATGCCTCTTTCATGGTGGCAGTGGTATACTTTTTAATCCTCATAATACCTACATCCTGTATAAATGTTTCAATCCCGAATGGTATCCGGTTTACTGTTCCCTGCCGGGAAACAGTTCACCGCTTCCGTACCATAACGTACCTGTTTACAACGGTCATTCGGCTCCTTCACCGGAGGTCCCCCCGACCGGTGCATGCGGTGCACCGGACTGGATGGTTATCATACCTAACGAACGTATTTCAATACCCGGCACAATCTCGTTATAGGACAGCACAACCAGATCCGGATAATTACTTTCAGTCAAACGTTTGAACTGTCCCCGAATCGTCGGTGAACAAAGCACAATGGGGACTTCACCCTGCTGTTTTACATTAGAGACCTGCGCACCGACCGCCTCAACTATACGTCCGGCATCACTCGGCGAGAGTGCAAGACGAACACCGGTTTCGGTCTCCTGCATGCTTCCCTCCAGCATTGCCTCCAGATTTGGATCAATGGTAATCACGGTGACAATATTCGACTCGTCCTTATATACTTCACATATCTGCGGTGCCAGAGCATTCCGCACATATTCAGAAAGAATATCGGTGTTTTTATTCTTAGCCGCAACATCGCCAAGTGTCTCAAGTATCAACGAAAGATCGCGAATTGACACCTTCTCCCGAAGTAAATTCTGCAATACTTTATGTATGTCACCGATATTCATCAGGTTCGGTATCAGTTCATCAACCACGGTCTGATTCGATTCTTTCACATTGTTAATAAGCTCCTGAACATCCTGGCGGGTCAGTATCTCGTGGGCATGCCGTTTGATAACTTCCGTCAAATGTGTTGCAAGCACGGCAGGGAGTTCCACCACGGTATAGCCCGCCATCTCGGCATTTTCCCGCTGGCTCTCGGTGATCCACAGGGCAGGAAGACCGAATGCCGGCTCAACCGTCTCAATACCGCGTATTTTTCCCTCCGCCGTTCCCGGATTCATCGCAAGATAGGAGCCGCTCATGAGCTCTCCCCGTCCTACCTGAATCCGCCGTATTTTTATAATATACTGATTGGGTTTCAATTGAATATTATCACGAATTCTGACCGGTGGTATAATTATGCCGAGATCCCCGGCAAGCTGCCGCCGTATCTGGGATATGCGGTCAAGCAGATCCCCTCCCTGCTTTGCGTCAACGAGCGGGATTAACCCATACCCGATCTCGAGCTCCATCGGGTCAACATGGAGATAGTCCTCGACCCGCTCTTCCGCCGGAGCAGCACCCTCCGCTGCACTTACCTCCTCAACCCGCTTCATTTCCCGCATGCGTTGTATACCGATAAATGTCGCGGCAAATAAAAATCCGGCAAACAGAAAAAAGGGCACCTTCGGCAAACCGGGAATAAAAGCAAACATGAACATAACCGCACCGGTAACACCAAGCACCCGGGGGTTGGTAAAAAGCTGAGTGGTAATCTCCGCACCGAGATTTTCAGATGACGCAGCCCGACTTACCAGAATACCGGCACCGGTCGATATCATCAGGGCGGGTATCTGACTGACCAGACCGTCACCGATAGTCAACCGGGTATAGGTGGTCAAACTATCCGCAAGGGTCATCCCCTGCTGGGTAATGCCGATAATAAAGCCGCCGAGAATATTAATGATGGTGATAATTATTGCCGCAACAGCATCACCGCGGACAAACTTTGACGCACCGTCCATTGCTCCGTAAAAATCAGCCTCCTGGGATATCTTTGCCCGGCGCTCACGGGCCTGCTGCTCGGTTATCAGTCCCGCATTCAGATCCGCATCGATCGCCATCTGTTTTCCCGGCATGGCGTCCAGAGTAAACCGTGCCGCCACCTCTGCAATACGGCCAGCACCCTTGGTAATAACAATAAACTGTATCAGTACAATGATAAGGAATATGATAAACCCGACTACATAGTTATTCCCGGTAACAAAGGTGCCGAATACCTCAATGACCTTTCCGGCTGCCTGTGACCCCTGCTCCCCTGCCTGGCTCAGAATAAGCCGTGTCGTTGCCACATTCAGGGCCAGTCGAAACAGAGTAACCGCTAAAAGCAGGGCCGGAAAAACGGAGAATTCAAGCGTCTCCTGGTTATACATTGACACCAGAAGAATTGTCAGAGCGATACAAATGTTAAGCGTGAGAAGCATATCGATGGTCCAGGTGGGTATCGGAATAACCATAACAATAAGAATCGCCACGACACCAAGGACAATAAAAAGATCCCGCTGACGGGTAAACGCCTTTAAAAAAGAACGGTTGGAAAGGTTATAGAGTGTCGAATTTATATTCATGCGTCCCTTATTTGGTAAACGTTACAATAACCTTGCGAAAACTCATACTGGAATACGTATCATATACCCTGACTCTCACTGTATCGTTGTAAGCACTGTCGGCGCTCATATAGGATATCGAATCAATAGTAGCTGTCACTGCATTCAGACCGGCATTCTTATATGTCCATAAATACGAAGAGACGACATCACTGAGTACAGTATCCCGTTCATGGGTATTTACCTTCATCCTGAACGAAGCCGGCGCCTTTATAGTATCGAAAAAGCACGTATCCACCGATGACACAGGAATAAACAACTTGTTATATACCCGCAGACTGTCAATAACCGGCGGATTGTTGCAGAACAACAGGAAAAGCTGTACATCGCTGAATCCGGCGGAATCCGTGACGGAAAGGTACATGGTATCAATGTATACCCCGGTATCCGAGTAATAATTTACCGAATCACCGATAGTGCTCGATAATAGACCGTTTGAAGGTCGCTGCCAGGTGTATTTAACCGAGCTGCTCTCCGGGTCGTGCGCTATCCCCTTCAGCACTATCGTATCATTGGCATTTACCACGTGCTGAAATCCACTGGTGTATTGCGCGGTATCCATCACAATGGTATCAATAATCGGCGGCTGATTGCATGGTAAAATAACCGTTTCCGTATCTTTGAAACCAAGCGAATCGGCAACTATCAGAAACAGCGTATCCGTATAGGTGGCGAAAGCTGCCGTGTATTGGGTTGTATCACCTGTGGCATTAAAGATTGAACCGGTCAGGACCCCCTGCCAGGTGTATACGACGGTTCCGCCAAGTGTACCGCCTTCCGGGTCGTGGGCAAATGCCTTTATCGGTATGGTCGTACCTGCAGCAACCGTATAGGAGTAGTTAGAGGTATATTTCACAGAACCGATATACATACTGTCAATAATCGGATTGCGGTTTGCCGGCCGCTTGGTAATCAGTATTATTTTTTCAGTGGAATCATCACCGAACTTATTGGTAT
The DNA here is from genome assembly GCA_964543525.1 of uncultured Fibrobacterota bacterium. GTDB lineage: Bacteria > Fibrobacterota > Chitinivibrionia > Chitinivibrionales > JANQEN01 > CBDVBE01. The sequence continues at coordinate 9,835 of CAZIYW010000021.1, forward strand.
AGACAAATCTGAGAGAATCAAGCAACAGAATCATATCGGACGTAATGGTATCACCGATGGTACTCAAGGTACACCGATACGTAATTGCACAACCACTGGAATCAGCCGCAAGATTCGGCGTTATTATTCCCTTCAGTGCAGACCAGCTGCCGGTACCGCCGGTAATATGCGGATACGCCTGAATAGCGGCCGTGGAATCCATGGTAACTACTTTCAGAGTATATTTGTCAATGGAAGTATCCTTAAATGACGTATCATTGACCGCACCGTTATAGATAATGCTGTCAAGAATAACATCATTCCCGTCAAGCCGAATCATGTTGACTTTAATATGAATCTGTTTATCCCCGTCGTTAATAAGTGACGACACCACATCACGAATTACACCTTTGCGCACGATATACTTTGCCATGGTCGTCGAATAGGTAAGATATTTCTCGATATCAGGTACAAATTCATTGGCCAGTATTCCCCAGGAAATATTATAGGAATCATCGGGATCGGTTACCGACAACTGGAAATTTACGACACTGTCGGTGCTGTCACTTATGTAATAGGTATAGGTGAGAACATCGATAATATGGGGCGGCACGGTATACACGGAATCACCAACGGTAAAGCTGTTCACCAGAGGCGGCAGATTGTGAATATAAACTTTTACTACGTTGCTGACGCCCAGTCCGGCCTGAACATAAATGGTATCGTACGGTTTTATAGGGGTATGATTACTGTCAACGGGCAAACCCTGAACAGTCTCCCAGTATAACGGCACGGTCAGTGAGAGCACCTTTGCATTGGTGATTATCTCCTTGGTTTGGTAGATTTGTGCCCGGAGACTGTGGATATTGAAATTGATACCGAGCTTAACTTCAATGGAATCTTCGAATTCGATTATCAGATTAAGATCGCCGCCTTTATAATCGGTTGTCGTATTTTCCTTTTCAACAAGATGGATTTTAATCGTCTGTCCCCAGGTTGTCGGTTGTGTGGGCACATCGGTAGTACAAACAAGAAAAAGCGCTACCGTAAGTAAAATAATAGGGGCAACCGTTTTCATTATCTGTCTTCCGGATTTCATACCTACCTCCCGGATATGACCGGCCACAGCTTGTGACCTGTTAGTTTCTGCATGGTACCACCACGGTTAAGCGGCCGCTTTATTCTTGAGTTTGTAAACGTAGGCCAGAATTTCGGCCACCGCATTATAAAATTCTACCGGTATTTCATCACCCGGTTCCACCTGGTCATACATGGCGCGGGCAAGAAGCTTGTCCTCAACAACGGGGACAGCATTCTCCCGTGCAATACTTTTTATCCGTTCAGCCATCAGGTGTTTTCCCTTTGCAACAATCACCGGGGCTCCCATTTCGTCCACCTCATACTTTATGGCCAGGGCAAGTGTCGTCGGATTGGTGACCACCACGGTTGCCTTGGGTACCTCCTCCATCATCCGCCTCCGCGCCATCTCGCGCTGCAGCGACCGAATCCGCGACTTTACCATCGGGTCACCCTCAAGCTGCTTTCGCTCCTCCTTTACCTCCTGACGGGTCATCTTCATCTTCTTCTCATGCTCATAGCGCTGATACAAATAATCAAAGAGGGCGAGGAGGACAAGCACCAGCGCCGCACGAAAGACAATTTTAAAACCTGTTGACAAAATAAAAACCCATACAGCACCGACCGATGTCTGACCGAGTGTTAACAGTTGCTTAAATTCTCCCCGCAGCGTGAGATAGGCAACTACTGCAATAATAAGCATTTTAAATATGCTCTTTGCCGCCTCAACCAGTGACCGCAGGGAAAACATTCTCTTGAAACCGGATAGCGGATTAATTTTTTCCAGCTTCGGCGTAAGCGGCTCTGTGGTAAATAAAAATCCTATCTGGATAACATTCGCAAAAAGACCTGTAAACAGTATACCAATGGCAACAGGAAGCGCTACCCTGAAATAGGTGATAACGGAATTCCTGAAATAAGCTATTATCGACATCGAATCCAGTTTCGGCTCGGATATCATACCAAATGATTTCGCGGTACTGGAACCGATCTGATCGAAAATCCACGGACCGGCAAACCGCAGTATGAGAATACCGATGAACAGTACCAGTACGGAATTTATTTCGGTACTTTTTGCCACATTCCCCTTCTCACGCGCCTCACGTCGCCTCTTCGGGGTTGGCTGCTCAGTCCTTTCTTCGTACGATTCTTCCGGCAAAACAGAGTCCTTCGGTTACATTTCTATCGTTATATCTTTAGTATGTTTCTATTCTTTTCACGCTCTAAAACCAGTCGATATGCTGAAGTATTGGGGGTTTTGGAAAAAACAACCATTCCTTTAAGCATTACGCAACTACTCCATCACTCCAATCGGTTACGCCATTAAATACAGTAATTTCCATATATCATTCATCAGCATCTCAAACATGCCGCGAAATATCAGTACCAGTACGGGCAGCACAATCGCAAACGTGGTCAACCCCAGACCAATCTTAAGCGGTAATCCCACAAAAAAGATATTAATCTGCGGCACGGTCCTCGCCACAATGCCCAGTGAGAGAGACGTCAGTACCAGAACCGAATATACCGGTGCTGCAAGCCGGACAGCCATGATAAAAACATCAGCAACCATTGACACCAGCACGTTGGCGACACTCCCGGTCGGCATATTTGCCCCGAGCAAAGGGATTACCTCAAAGCTTTTCTGCACTGCCAGCAGGAGAAAGTAATGCCCGTTTATTAAAAGAAATACGATACTGTATATCAATATTTGAAACTGCCCCGTAACCGTTGATGCGGCATTGGAAAAGGGATCGACCAGCCGCACCAGGGCAAATCCCATCTGGGTATCAACCAGTCTACCTGCGAACTGAACTGCGGCAAAGAGTAACGACGTGGCATAGCCGATTGTCAGCCCGACAAACAACTCGCGTATCACAAAAAGGGCAAAACTCGGTATGGTAAATACAAATGATTCTGGTGCATTCACCGGTACCATAGGGAACAGAATAATGGCCAGTAAAAAAGAAAATCCCGCTTTCAACTGTACCGGAATGTTCTGTGATCCGAATATCGGCAGCAGGGTGATCATGGCGGTAATGCGTACAAAGATAAGCAGAAATACCTGAATCTGTTCCGCGGTTAACTGTTCCGGTATCATATTTAGTGCACCATTGACGGAATCGAGTTAAACAGATTAACGACAAAATTGACTAATTTTAGTATCATCCACGGCAGCAAAAAAAAGAGCATACCGACAATTGCCAGAATCTTGGGAATAAAGGTCAGGGTCATTTCATGGATCTGGGTAACGGCCTGAAATATCCCGACAAGGAGGCCGACCACCAGTCCCGCGACAAGAAGCGGTCCTGCGATAAGAATAACTATGGTGAGAGCCTGTCTCCCGATATCAACAACCAGTGCCGGTTCCATTCGATTCCCTTACAGATTAATAAAACGATCCCACAAGCTGCCGTACAATGAGATTCCAGCCGTCAATAAGTACAAAGAGTACTATTTTGAAGGGCAGAGAAATCATTATGGGCGGCAGCATCATCATACCCATTGACAGAAGTACACTCGCGGTAATCATGTCAATGATTAAAAACGGTATATACATAATAAATCCGATAATAAACGCTGTTTTCAGTTCGCTCGTAATAAACGCCGGAATCAACACATCAAAGGTAACATCATTTTCGGTGCGGGGTAACGGTTTTCCGGCAATCCTGATAAAAAGCGCAACATCTTTTTCATCCACCTGTTTCAGCATGAAATTCTTAATCGGTTCTCCCGCCCGTTTTAATCCCTCATCCCATTTTATCTCTTCGGCCATATAGGGCTGAAGCGCCGTATCGTTAATCTCAGTAAAAACCGGCATCATGATAAAAAGCGTCAGAAAAAGTGCAAGCCCTACCAGCACCTGGTCCGGGGGCATGGTCTGAGTCCCGAGTGCCCGACGCAAAAAAGAAAACACTATGATTATCCGGACAAATGAAGTCAGCATTACCAGCAGTGACGGCGCGATGGCAAGGATGGTTATCAGAAAAAGTATCTGTAACGCAAGGGCAACATCAGCCGGTTTCTGTGCATCAGCTACCGATACCGTCACTTTGGGAATAACCTGGGCACAAAGCGGAAAGGCAAAAAGGAGAATCCCGAAAAAGAGGGGAAATACCCTGCATCGGGGCGCCCAAATCGACCGGCGTGCTCTCTTAAACAGTATTCGTAATGTGTTACCCATCCCGTATTTCATCCCTAACCCGCTTATGATGTCTTTTTAATTTTACCAATGAAATTATTAAACACATCCTTGAACTGCATTATCGATGTGCCGCCCTTCGTTGTCGCGATAAGCTCCACTGCCCGGTCTCCTTCAATTTTTTCCAGCAGGGTAACATTCTGGGCGGTTTGTGCAAGTACATACACCGCGTCCATCACCCGTACCAGCATTATCGAGCGATTCTGACCAACCGGCAATGCTTCAAGCAGATCCATGGAACCGCCGCCGATTTTCGAGGTACCACTGAGCCCCAGCCGCTTAATAAACCAGATAACCAGCACAATTACCAGAATGAGAAATACCAGATACCCGATAATTCTAAAGGTTACCAGCATATAATTATCTCCAGACGCACCCCGCCGGGTTACAGATTCACCAGAACCTGTTTCCACATCGGAAATGGAATCCGCCATACCTGTTTTTACCGCCTGCTGTACCTTGGAAATATCAAAATCACCGGTTTTTCTCTGCTGTGAATAAGCAAGTGAAATACAAACCACGCTTATAACGAGTGATAAACGCAGTATATTTTGCGCTTTTATGCTTTTCATATTACCTTAACTCACTCATGTAATTCATTGATTTTATTAAAGTAATTAACTGTTCTTACTTTAGTAATAAGGCGGGCAAAAATGCCCGCCCCCGTCTCTTTTCCCACCTGCCGAAAATATCCTGCCTGCATTGAAATACCTGTTCCTTCTGTTTCTCAAATGTCTCTCTTTTCAGTAATACTCGGTCCGGCAAATATAATTGTACCTCTTTCGGCTTCATTTTATCGCAAACTCTTGATACGTTCCTCCGGTGAGACAAGGGACACAATGCGAATACCGAAGTTCTCATCAACCACCACTACCTCACCCTTTGCAACGACCTTGTTATTAACCATAAGGTCCACCGGTTCACCCGCCATGCGATCGAGTTCAATAATAGCCCCCGGCGCCAGCTCCAGAATCCTCTTAATGGACAGATCTGTCTTTCCCAATTCAATACTTACATCCATTTCGACATCAAGCAGCATCTGGATATTTTCTTTTGGTGCCTGCACACCGGTATCCGCCAGGGATGTCTCCTGAAACCCACCACCCCCGCCTTCATCGGAGTCCATCATGTCACTTGACAGTTGTGTGAGGTCATCAACTTCAGAAGCGGAAAGCCCGACGCCGTCACCCATACCGCCGGTATCCATACTGACATTGGATTTAAACGCACCCATTAACTGGGAGCTCAACTCGCGCGGCAGAACTATCCCCACCTTTGACTCGCCGACTTCAGCTATGTTACATGATTCAATAACCATATCACAATCATCAAAGGAGATTGATGATTCTGCGAATTCGAATTCACTGACCTCTATGGTACCCGTTGAAACCGAACCGCCGCACTGCTCACCGAGAGCGGTGGTGAAGGCGCCCATAATCTGATTGAAGAGCTCCCCGATTGCATCCTTATAGTCCTCGGTATACTCGGCGCTGCCGTCACCCATCATCATGAGATCGGAAAGAACCGCGACATCTTTGGTACTTATCAGGACATTACCGGTTCCCGTTATCTGTCCCTCCATCGGCAGGGTGATTAACAAAACAGGAGCCGGGATCGAACTCTCAAGCGTACCTTTGTCTGCAGCTTCACATTGTGAAACCGAAAACTTAATGGAGCGATTGAGGACCGTGGTAATGACCGTACCGGCCTGCTCATTGAACAGCTCATACGCAGCGGTCAACGCAGTATAATCGGGCCCGGAATCCTCCGCCGACGGTGCAGGCGAATCGTCACCAACATCATTGATACCAAAAGCATCATCGCCACCGGCAGACAACAAATCATCTATCTGATCTTGCGAAAGGAAATCACTCATCGCTACCCGGCACCTCCTTCTCGATTATACGAGTTATTTCTACTGCCTTTTTCCTGCCGATAAGGCCTGTTTTCCCCGCCATTTTTGTTTTACCGCCTATCTGCAGAATAATATCATCATCTTTCTTTTTATCAAGACACAAAATATCGCCGCGCTGCAGTTGCAGCAGATCACGGATGGATATTCTGGTCTGCCCGATGACCGCAGAGATCGGTACGCTTAATGCCCGTATTTCATGCTCCAGCAGATCATGTGTCTCTCTTGTCGAAGTGCTTTGTGAAGACATCCACGATTCACCCGACAGATTTGTTATCACACTGTCAAGAAGCATGTAGGGGAAGCAGAGACTCATTAATCCCGAGGCGTTCTGCATACGCACTTCCAGCGAAATCAGTATCACCGTCTCACCGGGCGGGGCGATCTGTACAAACTGCGGATTGGTCTCATAGGTTTCAATCTTCGGGCTGAATACCCCGATATGCTCCCATACGTCCTTAAGATCGTTCAGCCCCCGCTCGACAATTCTATGAATGACGTTCTGCTCTATCTGGGTCAATTCTCTGTTCTGTTCCGACGGTTTTCCCTGGCCACCGAAAAGACGATCAATAATGAAAAACACCAGGGAAGGATTTATTTCAACAATCGCACTGCCTTCAAGCGGCTCCATTTTAAACACATAAATACAGCTCGGATTAGATATCGACATGACAAACTCTGAGAATGTCAATTGATCTACACTCACCAGCTCAATCTCCACAAAGGTTCTGAGAAAATTAGTCAGAGTCGTTGAAAACTGTCGTGCATAGCCCTCATGTAAATTCTGGAGCGTCCGCATCTGGTCTTTTGATACCCGGTCCGGCCTGCGGAAGTCATACAAAGAAAGCGTCTTCTCATCAACCCCTTCATCCTCCTCTCCCGGTGCACTGCCGACTAACCCGCCAAAGTCCGAATCAGCTCCTTCAGAGGAAACCGCAGATAACAGGGCATCAACTTCTTCTTGAGAAAGGATATCGCTCACAATACATCCTTCAGGTTGCACTATTATTGGATAATATACTCATTCAGATACACATTACTGATTTGTCCGACTTTTTCGGGAAGAGAGTTATTCACAATACGCATATACTCTCTTCGAATCTGAGTCTGCGCCTCCGTATCATTCACCTCTTCAAGCGTCATCGCAGAGAGCTGCTCAAGTAACATATTCTTCAGTTTCGGGTGTCTGCGCTCAAGCTCCACGCCAAGATTTTTATACTTTTTTTCATTATATTCAAGCTTAACTACTACCTTTAAAAACCGCATGCCGTCAGTGCCGGCAATGTTTACAATAGCTTCAATAGGCGTTTCCATTATCGTGCCAACGGTCGTCTGCCGTATTGTTGTATGTTTCAGAGAATCGGCTTTCATTTTCTCCTCCACCTCTTCGGCGCTCGGCGGGCGTGTCATACGTAAAAAAACAAAAAGCATGACCGCTTCAACAATAATAACCGCAGCAATGATACCCGCAATAATCGGCATATTGCTGCCGGACTTTCCTCCCCCGGTCTTCTCCTGCTCCGTTACTTCTTCCTCTTTCTTTTCCGTTTCGTCAGCCATATGTTCCTCTCTTTTATGTAATGATACTTTTCAATAAGGTTTTATTCGTATTCGCCGTACGCTTATTCGGTTTCTTTATTCACATATTCAACATATATTTCAATTCGCCGGTTCTTCTGACGATTTATTTCGGTATCATTCGGTGCAATCGGCCTATATTCGCCATATCCGACAGCGCTGAGCTTGGCCGGATCAATACCGCCGTGAGTATATAAATGCTTGACCACATTCAATGCCCGCGCTGCAGAAAGCTCCCAGTTGGAGGGATATTCACGGGTGTGAATCGGGACATTATCGGTATGTCCCTCAACGCGTATTTCACTGTCGGGCATTTTAGTATTTACAATCTGAATAACTTCCGACAGTAACCCGGCAAATTCAGGCTTTATATCCGCTTTACCGACATCAAACCCGATCGGGTCGGCAACTTTTATCGCAATTCCCTTATCAGTTACCTTTACCTTTATTGATTCGTCAAGTTCTTCTTTCTTAATTGATTCCTGCAACTGCCGCACCGCCTCAATGGCCATACGCTTATTCTGCTCATCACCACCCATGCGGGGTACCAGAATATTTTTATGTATTGGTATGGTCGGAAACTCCTTTAACACCCCACTGAACGCATTTTGAAAAGAAGACGCCGCCACCATAAACCGGTTCGGATCAATAGTCGACATTGCCAGCAACATGACAAAGAAACATAACAACAGGGTCATCATGTCACCGTACGTCGTCATATACTCAGGTGAACCCTTTTTTGCCTCTTCTTTCTTCTTCTTATCCGGCATCCTTTTCGTCCCGTTCTTCTAGATACTACTAAATGTTAACCGTTACTTACTTTCTTCCTTCCGCGCAGCAGCCCGCTCTCCCGGCTCAATGAAAGCGCTCAATTTCTGTTCCACGATACGTGGATTATCACCGGATTGGAGCGACATAATCCCCTCCAGCATGAGCTCTTTAACTAAAATTTCCGCATTGGAATAATTCTTCAATTTTGCTGCAATTGGAATACAAAATGTATTTGCAATCATTGAACCATAGAGAGTAGTAACAAGCGCAACAGCCATATTAGGACCAATTGAATCGGGATCACTCATGTTGCCAAGCATGAGAATAAGTCCAATCAGCGTACCAATCATACCAAATGCCGGCGAGAGAGAACCGGCAAGCTCAAACATATCCGCTCCGAATTTGTGACGTGCTTCTATAAACGTAATTTCAGTACTTAAAATATCCTTGATGAGATCCGGCTCCGTACCGTCAACCGCAAGCTGTATCCCTTTCTTTAAAAATTCGTCATCAATCTCCTGCGCCCGGGCCTCCAGTGCAAGAATCCCTTCCCTCCGCGCCTGCTCGGCAAACCCTACAAGCTGTTTGATAGTTGCCGCCGGAGTATGGCGTTTTACAAAAAAAGCATTTTTTAAAATACCGACTATACCGAGCACCTTGCCCAGTGGTTGGGATACAAATATAACGGCTACTGTTCCTCCAAGAACAATTTGAATAGACGGAATATCAATAAATGCAGCCAGATTCTCAAGTTTCATCCCTAAAACAATAAGAACATATGCTCCGATAAGTCCGCCGATTGTTGCAATATCCATATCTCTACTCTTTTTTGATTATGGTTCGTTCTATTTGTTTAACATTACTTTTTTCACACTATTGGTTTTCAGTATCTTCCTTTTCACGATGCACAACCTGAATCGACTGATGACATAATTGTTTATATTTCACCGTTTTCCGCACAATATCTTCCACACTGTTTAAGGCAACCAGTGTTTTTCCCGTGGTTAATTTAATAACGGTATCAGGAGTTGACTCGAGTGTCTCAATTAAATCAGCATTGAGAATAAAAGATTGTCCGTTCAAACGCTGCAACGCTATCATTTTTACCGTAACTCCTTAAACAACCTTACGTTATCGAACTTTATATAGCATAAAAGTACCATAGATGCAAATAAAGGTCAATCATTATTTCCCTGGAGGCGGCATTTTACCGCCCCCAGGGAAAAAACACAATATGTTGTGATAATACTATGCATACATCCTCAATATTGCATAACTATTACCGTACCAGTTGTACCAACTCCTGCAACAATTCATCACTGGTCGTAATAACCCGTGCATTGGCCTGATACCCTCTCTGTGTGGTTATCATGGTTGTAAACTCACTGGCCAGTTCCACATTGGACATCTCCAACGCGCCGGGTTTTATTTGTGATGACGTACCGACACCCGGTCTCAGCATGACACCTTCACCGGAATTGTTCGATTCCACATACATACTGTCACCCTTTTTCAACAGACCGGCCGGATTATTAAATTCAGCAACATAGATACGGGCTATTGATTTGGTGACACCATTGGTGTATACGCCGCTTATTTCACCGTATTCATCAATGGAGATTTCCGCCAATTTGCCCATGGGATACCCATCCTGTTCACGTGCAGCAGTAGTCATCGGAGATCGAAACTGGGTTATACCGGTAAAATCTCCGGGACCACCAACATCAAGATGAATCGTTACAATGTTCGAGCCGTTCATAGGATCGAAGCTGAACGCAACAGAGCCGTCATCAAAGGATATGGCAGCAACAGAGCCATCCTGACCGAAATAGAGATGTCCCGTGTTACCGCCGACTATCTGTTCATCACCGGACAGCTTAATCTCCCAGAACCATTCGCCGGGAGTACCGGAATGGGTAAATGTTGTTGTCATTACATGGGAGTCACCCGATTCGTCATACACGGTAATTGAGGTTGAGTGCTGGCCATAATCCCTTGCAGACTGTACTTCAGTCATTATCATGTTTGCCACAAACCGCGTCGGCGCAGTATTATCCTGGTCTGCATTATTGGCGGAAACAGATACATTTGACAGGGCAAATGCCAGTCCAGGTTGACCGCGGATAACAATGGCGCCCTCAGGAATACGCGCATCACCACCGCTTTCCGGCGATGGATTAATCTCTACAGACGGATTATCAGCATAGGTTCCGTCGGTATCCGGCAGATTAAAAGCTGCCTGTATTGCAGTAAGCAGGTCCTGGACGGTTGTTGCGGTACCGCCGGCGATATCTGAGTCATAAGTAAGCGTATACGGTGTTATTGTATTTCCGCCAACCGCTCCGTTAATGGTAATGACATCAGCAAGCCCGCCGTCATCTTCCAACCCCAGTGCATTACCCGCCGCATCAAAAATATTCACCAGGTAATCATTTGAATCTGCAGGTGACCGTACCAGCCCGATAGAGCTGTTCTGACCTGTAGCAGTAGTAATCGACGGTCCCCATGAAAACAGGTTTGTGACGAAAGACGCCGATGTCGGCCGATCGCTTCGTATCGTTAAGTTGTTTATTGTACAGGTAGGACCGCAGGACGACAAATCTACCGTCATGTCACCGGTAGTCGTGTCATAGGCAACATCAATACTGTTATTTGCATCTACAATACCCGCATTATTAAGAAAGGTTTCTAATGCAGTCTCCAGATCCTGTAATGAAGAAGTCGCCGTTACCGTAAATGGAGGTGTATTCGTTATTGTAGCGCCGGGATTGTTGCCGTCAATACAACTGAATGTCAGATTATCACCGGCCTGAATACCGAGATCGTTTCCATTGGCGTCAAAGAGATCCACCAGATAATCATCCAGCTCGCCGACATGAAGAAACCGGTTGGTATGCAGTACCGTACCCAGTCCCTCAGAGTCTGAGTCCAGGTTACTTGAATAGCCGACCTCAGTTGTGGCGCTTGCGGGCGCTTTTTCGCCGTAGGGAATACGAATATCATCAATTGCCGTACCCGGTGGATAAAGGCCGGCACTATCCGCCATCATACCCTGGAGAATAAATCCGTTGGTCGGGCAGACCAGCTTGCCCGTAGAATCCATCTGCAATGCCCCGTTTCTACTGTAAAAACGGCCTTCGCCGTTTGAATAGGTGAAATACGCACGGCCTTCAATAGCCAGGTCGGTTATCTGACCGGTCGACTGCAGGTTACCCTGTGTCAAGATCGTATCTATAGAACCGACAGACATGCCGAGTCCCACCTGCATCGGGTTGGTCCCGCCCGAATTGCCCGGGGGGCGGCTTGAACCCTTCAGCAACTGCGCCATCGACTCCTCAAAAGTGACACGCCCCGCTTTGAAGCCGGTAGTATTCACATTAGCGATGTTATTTGCGACCACATCCAGTCTTACCTGGTGGTTCCGCAATCCGCTTATGCTACTATAAAGTGATCGTAACATACCAGTGCTCCTCAGTTCTGCACGGGAGTCGCGCCTGCCGTAACCGCTTCGGTCGTTCAGCGGTTATAAACCTCCGCCCGCATTGCTGCGGAACGGTCCGGTCTACTGCTCAGCGCGCGATTACCGTACTGTCAATATTAGTAAATACATTATCCGTAATACTCTCCCCTTCCATGGCAGTCACAACCGTTTTATTCGGAATATTCACGATAAATGCCAGATCCGAAAGCAGTACCAGCGTATCCCGCGAGCCTTTCTCCGCAGCGCCATTTACCGCTTTGTCCAGCTTCGACATCATTTCATTCGTCACCGTGATATTCCTGCTTTCAATACGCGTTTGCGCATGCGCAGAGAATTTCAGCGCGCCGACCTTCCGCTGTACCATCCGGGAAAAATCAACCCCTCCCGACCGGTATGCATGGATCGCATTACGCGCATGGACACTTCCCGTGTCCTTCCGGTTTACTGTTTTTATTCCCTGTATATTCATTCCCGTGTCCTCCTGACCGTTATCAACTCGTCTTCGTCGTATTGGAAATCTCAACAATCTCCGACAACGAAACGGTTATTCCATTTACCTTTACTTTGGTAATACCGTCAACCGTCGAAATACCTTCAACAACCCCTTCATTAACGAAATAGGCAGAACTGTTACCGGCGACACTCACCGTGTAGGGACCATTCTGATTAAAATCACTGCACACAATGGTACCCTGGGCAATATCTCCGCTATTCGCCTCCACTTTCATTGAGTACACTACCACACCGGCAGCATCCTTCACTTCAACAATACCGGACTCATATCCGCCGAGATCCACGCTGAAATTGAGAAACTGCCCCTGCGCGGGAGTTAAGGTTAATTGTGATTTCCGGTATTTAACAGTCTTACCAAGTAACGAGAGTGTGTTGGTATTCATCTGGTCGTTTACAACCGATGTATCGGAATCTACCATGGAAATATCAAGGATATTGCCGAGTGGCAGCTCTTTTCCACCGATTTTAACCATCGGACCGTCTGACGTATACCGCACACCTGATACTACATCTTCCAGATAGCAGTACAATGCCGAATCCGTATCCTGACCTTCAACATATAAATAATAGGTCCCGGCCTTTACATACTCGCCGTTATCATCGGTTCCATCCCAGGCGAGCTCTACTGAATTCTCAGCATCCTTGCCGCCGGCGTTAAAGGTCTTGACCGTCTCTCCATTGTCGTCAAGTATCTTTACCGTAGCCGTATTGTTATTCCCCAAATGCACCCGTATTGCCTCTTCCTCTCCGGGAATACCGGAATATCTAACCGTTGTTTGTCCGATACGAACATGCTTGCCGATGAGAGACACCGCTGAGGCGTTTGTCATTGACAAAGCACTGAAACTCTGGAGATCAAGAGAATCTTTATAGGAGTCATTCATATCATTAATCGCCTGTTCAACATTTGATGTACCTTCCAAAGCACTGAATTGAGCGAGCTGGGAAACGAATTCAGTATTTTCCATAGGCTCGAGCGGATCCTGAAACTGCAGTTGCGTTGTTAAAAGCTTGAGAAAATCCATCTTCCCAAGTTCCTTCTTTGACGCAAACAGCGTTGAATCGGCATTACCTGTTGCCACGGAAGAAGCCGAATCCAGCATACCGTCACCGGTAAGTTGCGCAGAAACGGTATACGGATCAGTCTCCTGCATAAGCAGATTTTCTATTCCATCAGTTATTCCAGGCATACAACTTCTTCACCTCCTTTATCAGGCAAAATATTCAACCGTATTGGATCCGTACCGACGTCCTGTCTCAGTACCTGCTTCTATTGTTTTACCGTCAACACCATCCTGTGTGACCTCATCAGCATTATCTGCGATTTGCGTATGTCTATCGGAGGAACCGGCTTCCTGCGTATCCCTCCCAGAACCCTGATTCACATTCACATCAAAGGCACCCGCTTGAAGATTCTGCTCTTCAAGCGCGTTTTTAAGACTTTGCAAATTACTTTCAATAATCTGCTTAACCTGTTGATTTTCAACATTAATACGTGCCATAACAACATCCCCTTCCATCTGGATGGTCATGCGCACATCACCAAGTGAATCAGGACGCAGCACAAGACGAATCTCATGCATCCCGTTTCGAACCGCAGTGTTCAGTCGCTGTGTTACCTGCAGCATGACCGACTCTTCAATTGTCCGGGGCATGACCGGCATTTTCGGCAACATTTCGACACTGTTACTGTCCGCGCGGCTTGCCGTATCCATACCGGCTAACAGCTCAGCCTGTTCAACCGATTGTGACAGATTCAGCATCTGTTGAAAATTCTGATTGGTAAACGATTGTTTGTTGTCCGATAAACCGGATACCAGCGTAAAAACCGGCGACTTGTCCCCTTTGGCATCTGCATCGGATTTCCCTTCTCCTGCAAACTGCTGACTGTCACCGTCAATTTTCAACAATTGCCGCAGTATCTGTGAATTGAACGCGGTAAAATCAATTGGCTTTCCCGTCTCAGCAGATTTCCCCACTGTCACCTCCGCTACTTTCAGTGCCGCCTGTTTCTCATCAGGCGTATGTCCCTGTAACAGAGCAGCCAGTCGTTCCTCAAGACTCGGTTCTTTCGCTAACGCAGCCATTCTCTGGATAACGGATGTAATCTGTTCTTCCTTTGAATCCACTAAGCTGCCAAGCAACTGCCGGAGCTGATTGTCCGGCATCGACAGAGTCGAAGGATTTTTTGCAAGGGGAATACCGGCATCCCTGACCGGAACCTGCATTTTTTCCGCAGCCATCCGCGTTACCTCACCGGCAACGCCAAGCGATTCAAAGGCAACCTGTAAACGAAACAGTTCAACCCGTAAAAGCTGTTCCAGTGCAGCAACCTCTTTCGGTTCCAGCATAACAGCTTTTATATCCAGCGCCACACTATGCTGTACCGCCTGCTCGAGTAACCGACGAATACCCTGCAGTGCAAAGAGTATCTCAGAGAACTGCTCAAGTACAGCATCCGACGAAGTCAGCACCGTAAGTTCACTTAATCCGTCAGAAAGATCAATATTCAGGTGCAGTTTCTCAGAAATTGTTGCCAGAGCTTCCTCAATGATTGCTATTGCCTGGTTTGAAGAGGTTGTCTGTTTTCCGGTAACCTTCTTCTCCGCAGTCTCACTGGCAATGACATTCTGCCACTTCGCACATTCCTGAACAGCATCCTGCTCCCCTGCACACTTCTCGTCCTTGTTCGAAACGTGTTGTACGGTTGCCTTCTTTCCAGTTTTACCATTCTTTTCTTGCGCAACCGTCTCAAGGGTTTCCTTGAAGGCAGCCTTATTTGTATCATCAGAATTCTCATAGAGTAATAGAGAAGAATCCTTCTCATGCAACGCATCTGTGCGCTTTCTCACTACTACATCACCTTTCTTCCTGTCAGGTATTCGGGTTCTGATGTGCAACAGGTCCAGGACTCGCATATCAGCTTTCATTATTTCTCACCTCCTTTCCGTGTAGTTGATGGTGGAACAATAACCCTGTTATTTCGAGCAAACGAATTGCATGTAACATTATAATTCCCAATCGTAAAAACCGACCGTTACAATGTATCGTTATCTCTTGAAATGACCAGGGATGCATCATATATTACTTTCTCGTGTGTACTGTTTTCCTTTTTTTTCTAACTCGATGGTTTTCCCATTTTCCTGCTGATTCGTGTAGCTTTACTTTTAGACAATCCGGCCATTATTTTAGCTTTCTGCCGGTCATCATTAATAGCATTGATGATCTTTATCAGCAAGTCGTCATTAAGCGTTTCAAGTATCCGGGCTGCCTCATTCGCCCGCATTGCACCATACACCTTGGCAAGCTGTTTTATCCGCTTTGTCTCCAGTTCATCACTCTGAGTAACCATCCGTTCGAATCGCTCCCGCTCCAGCGCAAGCTGCTGACGGGCTTGCTCAAGTTCCTGCGTAAGAAGGTTAATCCGCTCCTGCTGTTTTTCAAGCTGCTCCTTTGCCGCCTGAGCCTCTTTGCGGGCCTTCTCCGCCGCAAGGAAGGTCTGGGACTGAACAATCATGAGCGAATCGCGACGGTCGGAATGTTTTAAAAATTGCATCTTCCGCCTATTCTCAATAAATCCGGGCTTCTTGCTGGTAAATTCAATCCGTGCATTACCGGTAACAAACAACATGACGAAGAAGAGGATCGGGAACGTGATAATCGCAACAACGGCAATTGTGATGATATCCTTGAGTTTTAGCTTCATACCTGAATCCTTGTTATAAAGGTGCAATACACACAGGAAAATTCAGCAAGGGTTATGCCACATGCGGCAGAAACAACATTCGTATACCCATTACTCTTTAAATATCAAAACATTAAATGTTTTACTTAATATTCTAGTTTAAAACTACACACCGGCAAAAAATACACCTGATTTTAAATAAAGGCAGTAGTTTCCGTGGGTACAGGAAAAAAGTTCCTTATAAAATTGAAGTGAAACCTAATATAAATCCTCACAGGAATCCTCATTTTTTACTTCAGGTTTTACTTCAAATTGCCGACAATAGTAGTAAATAATTATTTACAACATTTTTCAACCAAAAAGACAATTTATGGCACTTTCACCATTGACAGAATTTGCACATACGGATGACTCCTTCCTCCCTGCTACCCTGCCGCTCCATTGGCATATGCGCCGATAAAACGAAATTAACGCAATCAACCTTTAAATGGATATTACCCGGACTTCGATTGCGGGTAATAGAATCGAGGGACAAGGTATGCAGCGTATAAGGCGGGAACGTTAAGCGGCAAAATCGGCGAAGTATTTTTTAATTACTATGTCTAATGTACATTGGTCAGGTTTGTACAGTATCCAGTTGATTTAATACAATCCTGGCCAGATTAGTTGAATTTAAAGAATCATAATAGGTAAACTGGAGACCGAACTCAGTGGTATTATTTTTACTCAATTTTATCCATTTTATCACGAACTCCCCTGAAAAAACGATTTCTTCATCGTCATGGTATAAATGTAATTCAACTTTTCCTATCTGTTGATTTTTAACGATTGAATCCTCAACGGAAATACACATCCCGCCCATACTGATATTCTTGCAGACGGCATCATCCAGCCAGGTGCCATCAATCATCACCCGCACCGGCAGATTTAACGGCATACGGGGATAATTTCGCCTCGTAAAAGACATGCGCTGTCCTTTTTCAACTATCTCATACTAATAAGGTTTTGAGACGCATTGATCGCAATCTGTATATATTGTACCTGAAAATGGTCAAAATTGCAAGCACGGTTACCTCATAGTGTGCACCGCATGTAACTCAGATTACAGCAGAATCTGGTGGGGATTCAATTGTTCCTTTTACAATATTTTTTTCTTTTGTTTCTTTTCCTCCCATAAACGTTCTTTCTCATATTTGATGGAGATAAGTCTAGTAACTTTCTCAAGCATCTCTTTCCCGTTGAACGGTTTTACAATAAAATCATCGGCACCACTTGCATAGCAGCGCTCCATTTCATCGTTCTGGGTTGCTGCTGTAAAGAATGAAATCGGAATATCCTTTGTTTCTTCCTGTGATCTCAAGATACGACATATAAGACACCCATCCATGCCAGGAAGATACAAATCAATCATTATCAGAGACGGTTTCTGCGCGAAGGCAATACGCAGCCCCTCTTCTCCGCTATCAGCGGTAACAATAGTAAAATAAGGTTGCAGGATCATCCTGGTTATCTCAATTGCCTCAGGATCATCGTCAATAATCAACACCATCTCCTTAACTTCATCAGACATTTTCTTATAGACTTTGGCGGGTGTTTCCATAATACGGTTCAATTTAATAATCTGGGTTTCATCATCATCCCATTGAATGCGGGATCGAACCGGCAGCAGGATATGAAACTGGCTTCCCAGAAATTCCCCTTTTCTGGCGCCCTCGCTTTCCGCCCATATAACCCCGCCATGCCGTTCAATAACCCCCCGGACAATGGATAATCCCAAACCGGTACCGCCACCCATAAATTTAGTGGAATCAGTACTGTGCAGTGACGTACTGCCGATTTCATAAAAGGGATCAAATATTTTCTCCAATTCATCCCGGTCAATACCGATACCCTGATCGGCAACAATAACATGAAAACGCTCTTCCTCGTCAATAGTAATGAATATCTCAACCGTGGTATTGTCCGGTGAATACTTGATGGCATTACTGAAAAGGTTGGTAAAGACCTGATGCATGCGCATTCTGTCACCATAAAATGACGGGATATTCCTATCAAAATCATATTTAAAAATGATATTCCTTCGTGTCGCAAACTGGGACAATTCTTCAATACACTCCAATGCGGTCTCCGTTAAGCTCATATCCTCCGGCTTTAACCTGAGTCGCTTCTGCTCGATACGGGTGACATCAAGCATATTGTTAATCACAGCATGTAACCGGTCCGCTGCGCGATCAATACTTTGTACCATTGTATAAATACTTGCATCCACCTTGTCCCGCATATTGTCTATTATTATCTCCGAATAGCCCTTTATAGAAGTAAGCGGCGTCTTCAACTCATGTGATGCAATACTGAGAAACTTGGTTTTTACCTCGCTGACCCGTTTCAACTCCTGGTTCGAGCGCAGTAATTCCGAGTTGATTTTAGCCATTTCCACATTTTTCTTCTCCAACTCTTCCGCAATACGCTTCTCTTCAGTGATATCATAAAATACCAGGACGATTTCCTCAGGTTGATTATTATCATTCCGTACACAGAATCCGTTTGTTGTGCAGACAATGGTGCTTTTATCTTTACGGACAAGATGCGTTTCACCTTTATAGTTTTTATTATCGTGCAGGATAACGCTTCTGATAAACTCCCAACTTCCCTCTTTTTCCACCTCGAAAATCAAATCCTCAATTGAAGTATGCGCCAGTTCATCCTTTTCAAAACCTAGACGCGCTTCAGAGCTGGCATTAATGTAGGTAATATATCCATCAGTAGTCGTTACAATCACGCTGCCGGGAATATGCTCCAGTATTCGTGCAAGTACGAGGTCGTCCTTTTCCATAGTTCTCTGCGTATCCTTGCTAAAATTTTACTTCGGGCGCTTGTTGTGCCGCCTTATCAGCTTCAAACAATGGTTTTCTTTTAAAACCAAACATATTCGCTAATATAGTGTTCGGGAATTGTCGTATGGCAATATTATACTTCTGAGTTGCTTCATTATAACGCCGCCGTTCAACTGAAATACGATTTTCCGTTCCTTCAAGTTGCGATTGAAGCGCAAGGAAATTCTGATCAGCTTTTAAATCGGGATAATTTTCCATAACCACCAACAACCTTCCCAGCGCCGAAGTCAATTGACGGTTCGCGTCTATCTTCTCCGGAATAGTCCGGGCTGAACCGACACGGGAACGGGCATTCGTTACTGCCGTCAGCACCTCTTTTTCATGTTCTGCGTATCCTTTTACCGTATTCACTAAATTGGGAATCAGATCAAGTCGCCTCTGTAGCTGGTTTTCAACCTGTGCCCAGGCAGTATTAACTCCTTCATCCAACATAACAAGGCGATTATACATACCTTTAAAACTATTGAAAAGTACCAATACAACAAATAATATTATACCAAGAACAATTAAAAAAGTCTTTGTATTTTTTTTCATACTAACTCCCCTCTTCAGTGAGTGAATCTACTGTTACAATTAACGCATCAATATTGTTTGCGTATGTATTAAAAAGCGCATCGTAGTCCTGACTCGTTTTCCGGGAAACGGAATTATAGATGCCGGACAATGCTGATGCACCCAGGTTGTAAACATCCTCGACGGATGAAATGATTTCGCTCTTTGATTTGGGAATCGATTTGCCCTTTAGTACCAGCAATCCTTTAAATACCGGCAGCAGTTTTCTAATGGAGAGGGATAACAACTCGGCAAGCAATTTATCGTTACCGGCGCATTGAACAAAAGAGCGGCGGAGGTGAATCGCCACCCCACGCAGTTCCCGTTCACACTGCAGACGAATATGCTCCCTGGTAAGCTCAAGCTTCTGCAGCACATCTTCACCGAACAATACCCGGTAATTTGAACGCATATCAAGATATTCAAGGGGATAGGTATCACAGGAGTCCATTATATACTGCTCTGTCAAGAAAAACGGCGCGGT
Source organism: uncultured Fibrobacterota bacterium (assembly GCA_964543525.1). Classification (GTDB taxonomy): domain Bacteria; phylum Fibrobacterota; class Chitinivibrionia; order Chitinivibrionales; family JANQEN01; genus CBDVBE01. Next base: position 29,963 of record CAZIYW010000021.1, read on the forward strand.
AACTCCCCGTTTGTTCCATTTTTTCTGCAAGGCAAGGCTTTTTCCAATCTGTGCGATAGAGTTATCACCAAGAACAATGGCAATATTAATATCGGATTTACCCGGTTTATACTCATGGGTTACAGCACTACCGTACAGAATTACGCTCACAAGGTGCTCACCAAAAACCTTTTTGTAATCGGTGACAAATTCCTCGACAATATCGTTTGGATTGTTGATTTTTTTCATACGATATCCCTTTAAAAGCCCCCACTGGCACCGCCGCCGCCGCTCATACCTCCGCCAAAGCCCCCAAAACCGCCACTGCCACCGAAACCGCCGCCGAATCCACCACCACCGAATCGTGAACGACGGGAACCGCTCATCATCATGAGGAGTATCCACGGGAGCATGGCACGTCCGGGACGGGTGCCGAGTAGAAGGAAAATTATTATAACGAAGAAAATAATCTGTAACGGATTAGTTGGTTTGCGTTTATGATATGAGACGCTCCGGTCAGGGAACTGACCCTGCGGCATAAGGCTTTCGGGTGAGACTCCTTTTTCCTGTGCGATTAATTGTGTCAATGAGACCATGATTAAGGCGAGTCCCTGATCCCACTGGTTGCTCTTTAGATGGGATTCTATTGCACGTCGAATTATCTGTGATTCCTGCAAATCGGTAATATACCCTTCAACACCATAGCCGGTCTCAATCCTGACTTTTCGCTCTTTCACAGCAAGAAGAACCAGTACACCTTCATCCTTACCCTTCTGCCCGATACCCCATTTTTCATAGAGCCGGTTTGCATATTCTTCAATGGTAATACCATCAAGCGAAGGAACCGTAACCATGACAAGGGCAACCCCTGTTTGGGTATGAACATTTTTAGATAATTGTTCGAGTTTCGCTTTTGTCAAATTCGAAATAATCTTTGCACGATCAGCAATTGGCGACTTCGTTCCGGGCAAATTGGGCATATCCGCCCACGTGGTAGTGAGTAGCAATAAAAGAAGGAGAATATATTTTTGGACTGTTCGAAGCTGCATAGAGAGTGACTTATACCTGTTATTTTCCCGACAATTCCTCTTCAACCGACGCTATCTCTTTACTGAGCGAATCCACAGCAGAGAAATTTTCTTTACATACTTCACTTATTTTTTTTGCATATAACTCAAGCAATGTATAATGTGATGGGGTTAACTCCCCCGCATGCGCGAACACCGAGACGATTTTTTCAACATCAGCCGGGAATTTATACCCGCTGAGAAACTGTTTGAACTTCTTAACGGTATTTTTAAAATTCTTTTCATCTTTCCTGCTGTACAACAACATAGGAATATATTCTTTTAATATTTTTTCTTCAATATTTAATTCAGGAGAAGAATAATTCTCTCTGGGGAGTTCGTCGCTTGACTCAATCTGACTGATGAGTTGATCAATCTCACTTCGAATCATATCAATTTCCTGCTCACGGTATCGTGCCTGATAGATTATCGGAAAGGAATTGATACTCAGATTTGCATTGGCCATATTCTTAAAACGACCGACGAAAAAGATATCCCCCTCCTGTTCCAGTATCTCCTGTTCCGAATGAAAAGGGACTATTTTCGCGGGTGTAGGAATAAAATCTTTCAGTTCGTCAAGATTTTTCATCTTATCCTTTAACTTTTGCGGATCGAGCGCACTCTCCAGTCCTTCGAGCTTATCGATAAATTCCTCAAGTCCCTCCTCAAGGGACTCTCCCATTTCAGACATGAGAAAATCCTTCAGACTGCTCTGCTCCTTATAGTTTCCCTGTGCAACAAGCAACCCGTTATGGACCATGGAAGCGATTGGATGATTTGCGGATATAGCTTCCGACGGATCGATATCAATCGAGGCATAGACCGTCAACCTCCCGTCGATATAATCGGCCGCACCCTTTTTCTGTTCTATATTAAGTAACCCCATCGTTGTCTTCTCCTTGAATTGTTTCGCGCATCCCCGTGGATATATTGACTATTGCCCGAAATAAAATAAACCCCGACATAAAAAGTGCACTCTGCGAAATCCAGAAATTATTCACACCTGCGATTGCCGTGAAACAGGCAATAATTGAAATCGGTACGCTCGCAAACGATGCAATCTTTAATAATTGACCATATTGGTATATATCTCTTGTTCTGAATATAAATGCTGCAAACGAAAGAATGAATATACTACTAATAATATTTAAACCGAAACGCAGGATATGCACCAGAAATACATAACTGAACAATTTTCCCCCGTTGCTGAGTAAGTACCGGCGTACCGTCTCCGGCGTAAAGGTAACAACCGTTTTTTCAGGCACCAAGTCCGCATAGGTTATCTGCCAATATATCAGCCGTGGGACGAATTGTAACTGAATGTCATCAGCCGTAAAAAGAGCGCGTATCAATGAGTTTGTATCAAGAGAAACGCCTTTCTTTTCAGTAACGAAAACGGTTGAATCGTTTACATTAACAAGCGAAAGTGGCAGATCATTAAGCAGCGATATACATTCCGCAATGTAAACACTATTCACCGTATAGGCGCTGTCATACTCGAGTACCATACCCCTGGCGGTAATAACCATTCCGGGAAACATTCTCGGCAATATATCAGGCAAGCCGTCGTCGCGATCAATTATTCTTATTGTGTGTGAAACTGCCGATATAAGTGCCGTGAGAACTACCAGTTTCAGAATGAAAAGGATGACCTTTTTCCCGGGAAAATGTATAACCTCTCGATAAAATACCGGTTCAACAACACTTCTGTGAATGTGATGAAAGAAATTCACTATCTTCAGTATCTCCACCTAATCACCGGTTATTCATATATGGAAGCCACAAATAAAATGATTCCCTCCACCCGTTATGTAACCGAGCGAAGGGATCTGAAGTATATTTCTTTTACCGATTGAGTATTTTTTTAACCAGAGGAGCCGATATTCTTTCTAAATGCGGCATCTCACCTAAAAGCGGCCTGGCATAATTCTTAAATTCAGTAGTAACGGTTGCATTTTCAGCATCGTAGTATTCATCCGGCATTGATTTACTGTGTCGCGCCACTGATTCAAGTGGGGTAAGAAAATATTCGACAGAATAATCGCCCGTTCTGCGTATCGCCACACTGCCGTCAACATTTTCCCAGGCGGAATATTGCACAGCCTTCTCGCCAACCTCCCGTGCCTCATGCGCATCAACCTCAGAGAAAACACCGAGAAAGCTCCGCTGCAGGTATCCGAAGGTATCACAGCGAACCCTCTTAATCTTTAATTTTTCCTTGATAAGATTAGCCAGACCGTCTCCCAGTGCACCCGTACCGGAAAGCTGCACATTTCCATGGGCATCGCGCTCCTCACTCTTGGTAAGTGTCGTAACTATTGGCTCACCATCCTTATTGGTTATTCCCTCTGAAACTGCAACCACACACCTTCCGAATTCCTTAAACGTCTTATCCACGGCAACAAGAAACTGCTCCTGATCGAAGGGTTTCTCAGGTACATAAATAAGATGGGGACCATCATCAGGGTATTTCTTTGCAAAGAAACTCGTCGCGGTAAGATAGCCGGCGTGCCGTCCCATGACAACCCCGATATACACCCCCGGTATACTGCGGTTATCAAGATTCACACCGGCAAAAGCCTGACTGACAAATTTACCGGCAGAGCCGAATCCCGGGCAATGGTCGGTTACCAGAAGGTCATTGTCGATAGTTTTCGGAATATGGATAACCCGAAGCTCATAACCGGCATCTTTTGCATTATCATTGACAATACGGCAGGTGTCGGCGGAATCGTTTCCGCCGCAATAATAGAAATAGCGCACTCCATGGGCCCGAAGCACCTCGAATATCTTTGCACAATACTCGGCATCCGGTTTGTCACGGGTTGAAAGCATGCCTGATGAGGGTGTTCGCGCGACCATTTCCAGATTGTGCGTTGTTGCCTGGGAAAGATCCATAAATTCTTCATCAACAATTCCTCGCACCCCATGCAATGCACCATAAATATTTTCAATACAATCGTATTTTCTTGCTTCAAGCACAGCGCCGACAAGACTTTGATTTATAACCGCAGTTGGACCGCCACCCTGCGCTATGACCGCTTTTCCTGCTAATTTTGACACAAAAAACTCCTTTTGCATTAGTATAAATTATGTAAACTGATAAAATACGGATGCATAAAAATATATAGGTATTACCTCTATGGACAATGCAAAAAAAAGAGAGGCGCGAAATATTTTCACGCCTCCAACACCCATTCCGGAAGAATTCTTTGAATAATTAAATCGCTAACGCGTTTTAATAAACGATCGCGTTATAATTCGTGAACCAATTTTAACCTTGAACAGATAGAGATTCGGTGCAACATCCCTCATATCTATCCGTATAATATCGTTCATTGCATTATTATATTGTTTGTGTAAAAGCTTTCGACCACGCAGATCATACATCAGTATTTGAACGGGCTCCATAGCACTATTAAATATCATTAATTCCGTATTGTTTGTAACTATCTGCTGTAAAGACTTTTGGCAATTTTTACTCTTATTTGAGATAACAGTAATTGAAGGATCCAAGTCATTAACTGGCTCCTCATTAATTAAAGCTTTAATAAACAGAAGCCCTCCGGTAAGTGAGTTTGTATCCAATACCGGGACTTCAATAGTTGCAAGAATAAACTCACTTTCAATATCAATATCATCTGGGGTGGTAATACTTACTTTAAGGATATCACTAAGCGTATCAAGGGTGGATTCAATATTGACCGGTTCAGTTGTTGTTATAGTGCCTCCCAACTCGACCAATACCTTGTTCGGATCATATTTAAATTGAATGTCAGATGAAACAGCACCCTTTACATTCTTGACTTTCAGATCATAATAAACGGTGTTTGCCGTACTTAATGGTGATTTTATCAGTTTAAATGCAGCTTTCTGAAATCCATCTCGAGAACGGACCAACCTTTCTGTTTCAACAGGGAATTTCTGCAATAATCCAACACTGTACTGAAAAACAAGTGCAGCATCATAACTGGTGATAACCCCGTCTCCACTGACATCAGCGATTTTCATAGTGAAATTCGGATAATTTTGATCCGGCAGTTCCAGTATACCTAAAACATACTGTACAATCCCTGCCGCATCATATGCCGTCACTTCACCATTTCCGGAGACATCACCATACAACACAGTGATATCATCTACTATCACCTTTCCTATTGTTGTGGTCGGATAAACATTATTTCCCTCATCAACTAAAACATCCGATAGGATTAAATCAGAAAAGGTTCCGCTTTGCAGTCCCGGTTTTACCAGAAATTTACACCGTATTAATTCACCTTCACCATACCCAATAGTCTGTCCCACACCTCCCATTGAAAATTTTATCGAATCCCCTAATGCATTGTGAACAAGGCTCCAATTGTTTGCCATACCACTGTCGGAGGATACCTCTGAAAAGGAAAGTACCGTAGTATCTATGTTCAATGAAAACTCAATTGAATTCAATAAAAGTGAATCTTCAAAATTAGTGATATATACCGGTACCCATATTTCGCTGCCGGATTGCGTATAATGAGTCTTCATACCAATATTGATTTCATAAGATGGGCCGACAAGCTCCTCAAAATGAGATACTATTGTATCAGGATGAAGTGCGTAATTATAGATTGTGATTTGATCTATCATCCCATTGAAAAAATGAGGATCAACATTATGCCCTAGTCTGATTTCGGTCGGCGAATCCTGTATTGGACCAACATTGTCTGCACTAACCGAATCAATGCGTCGGCCGTTCAGGTATAATTTCATTTTTGTACCATTCCATGTGTACACAAGATGGATCCATCGCTGGATAGGTATCGGCGTAGTACCGTTGATATGTTTGGTCGTATTTCCGACTACGACTCCATGCCCGCCATAGGGGCCATAGCGGTCAACATCAAGCGCCCACGAATCATCTTCGGAACTCCCCGGTCCCCATTTTCCGATTACCGGCCCCCATTTTGTCGCAGCATGATGCTCAACCCATATCACCGCTTCAATAGATAACGCACTCATTCCAGTCTGTATCGGTTGATCCGCACACAGTCCTTTATCATCAATTCCATCGAATACCAGGGCCGTACCGTTCTTACTATCAATCCACTGTACACCATTAAGCAATTTAAAATGGTTTCCATTACCACTTTTATCGAAGGCACTATCTCCCCCGCCTTCATCAAAAGTCCAATGTGCAATAACACCGGAATTACGCTCCGCATGAACCGGGTAAAGCACGAAAAAAGCCACAATACTGATAAGAAATAATTGTGGTCTCATAAACACCTCCTGTTAATTATAGAAAGTGGGTCCTTAATTTGTCGTGATGCAGATAAAAGTAGACCAGTGAAAATACAAATTACATTTTCTATGTACATAAAAAACCCGGAGTGAGGTAAAAACAAAAATCAGGTATTACAATCCATTAAATATTCAATGCAGTTTTCATGCCAAATATAAACCGCTTAAAACACATGAAAAACGATGGTCAGATATAGCACAGTCCCAAAACTGGGACTACCGTCCCAGAACCGGGACGGTTTGTTTACAATATGTTATATTTATTTATTATATTAATTGGTGATGATTCAATTCAGAGTTACTGTTGCCTTATTTCTCTTCGGAAACCCAATAAGACATTGCCGTTTCAGGCCAAAACTGCAGAATCAAAATTTTTTAACTATACGTAACACACTACTAATCAATATAATTTCAGGGCAACAGCTACTTAAAGGCAATCTGTCCCCTTTCAATAACAAAATTATCCCATCTGCATATCCGTTTACACGCCTTGGAATCCACACTCATCTTCAGATGTACATACAGGGTATCCGTTGGTGGAAAAGTCACCGTCTTTAGCGGCTCAGGATTTGTTTGAACATTTTCATCCCAGCAATAGAGGGACATTTCATTATCTATTCGCTCGATACACATATTTCCCGTAAAAAAGGATATTATGCTTGATTTCATACTGAGCCCCTTGCCGGCTTTAGCATGAAGCAGGCTTTTTTCGCTGTATATATCAAATCCTGCATTTATCCCGCTGTATTCACCGGTATCAGGACTGGTAGATACAAAAAAGGAGAGATCAATGTTTGAAATATCATTAATATTCTCTTTCAGACCGAAAAGCACGGATACACAAAAATCCCCGACAATGCCGAATTTGCCGCGAAGCCCGACACTTAAATCACTTGAGGTGGAATCTATTTTAAACTGAAGCATTAAATTGGAAATGTAATGTTCGGTTGTGATTTGGGCCGTATCATTCGGACTGTAAAGCACCCAGAGGTTAGTATCCGGCGAGGCAATTGTGAAAGTATCCTGCAGGGAACGTAGAATTGAAAAAGGAAGAGCGTCTGAAGCATCATGGGTGTCGCATATATACAGCATACCTTTTAATAACCCCATGGTATGTCCGGGCAAAGTCAGCACCAGCTCTTTAGTATCAAAATCTTTATTGATTTGGAAGTAATTACCTGGCCAGTCAACTGTATCCCAGCCTTCCTGAATTGTGGTAAAAGAGTCGTTAATTATTGATTTAACAGTAAATAAAGAGTCATTAAGGTCTTCCACACTTAACGTACATACTATTGTATCCGGGTAATAAAGAGACCGTTCAATCGCAACAGGGCTTTTGATATACGGAATATAATTTTCAAGCGTAACATTGAGATTGTGGCAGGAAATAATAACACACATAGCCGCAGAGATAAAGAATGCGTTAATAATGATGTAAGTTTTGTTCATACCAAAAAAGTATTGTTTAACGGTTTCTCTTATAAACCCATTGTAGAAAGATATCTGAAAAAGGTACTACGGCCTAATCCCAGAATACGAGCGGCCTGTTCCTTGTTTCCTCCGGTACATTTTAATGTTTTCATAATCAATTGCTTTTGAAATTTTCTGGTTGCTTCTTCCAAGGTAAAAAGCTGTGTATCATTGGATGTTGAAGCAATATCAAGAGTACCAAGCGGCCCCGTAGACGACAGAATTGTCTTATGAACAGCGCTTGCCAATTCCCGCACATTTCCCGGCCAACTATATGATTTTATAAATTTAATTGACTCTGGATGAAAATCAATTACCCTTTTATTTGGATATTCTGCTTTATATTTCTCAAGAAAAAAGTAGGCCAAATGGACACTGTCCTCCCCGCGATCGCGGAGGGGTGGCAACCTATAACGAAACTGATTTATCCGGTAATAAAGGTCCTTTCTGAATGTCGCCTGCTCAACCATTTCTTCAAGATTTTTATTGGTAGCACAAATAATTCTCACATCAACATCTTTTTCATAAGACGAACCGACCGGTCGTATTTTTCCGGTTTCAAGAGTTCGCAGGAATTTTGCCTGAAGAGTAATATCCATATCACCAATTTCATCAAGAAAAAGGGTTCCGCCATCTGCCGTAGCAAAGAGTCCCTTATGATCCCTTACTGCACCGGTAAAACTTCCTTTTACATGGCCAAACAGTTCAGACTCCTGTAAATCCTTCTGAATGGAACTGCAATTCACTACAATCATAGGTTTTTTCGATCGGCTGCTTCGTTTATGAATGAACTTTGCAATCAAATCCTTACCGGTACCGGTTTCACCCTCAAGCAGTATTCCTATATTCGAATCAGCAATTGATACGATACTCTCGAGGATATCATGCATACCCTTTGACTCGGCAACAATACCTTCATAATAGGTGCTGTATTCAGTCAGCTTTCTTATAGTATTCTGCTGCTGGGAAATAAACTCAACGTGATTTATCAGGGTTCCCGCCATAACTGCAAAGGTGTTAAGAATATTTAAATCGAGCTCGGTGTACGTCTGAGCATTTTTCTGTGCACCCAGATATATGATACCCAGCACTGAGTCAGCGACCTTAATAGGGCTGCACATTACCGATGTAAGCTGTAAATCAGCTATACTCCTTGCATTTCCAAAGCTCGGATCCTGCAACGCATTGGGTATTAAAACCCCCTCCTTCTGCTTCAATGCATGCTGGACTATTGTATCACTGAAACGCTCCTCCGATATGCCACCGTTTGAACTGACAAAAATCTGGGGTTTCTCTTCAGTGTCAAGTTTAAAAATAAAGGCATCATTACCACCAACAGTTTCAATAAGGATTTTTATTATGGTGCTGAGCAATTTTCTTAAATCTCTTTCACGCCCTACAATCTGTGTAAAATGGCTTATTTTCTCAAACACGCTCTCCGCCAGAGACGGTTCATGCGACACTTTCTTATCATCTTCACCATGATCAAAGATAAAAATTTCCGAACCGATCTCAATCCTGTCTCCCGGACTAAGCATAACTGTCTTGCACTTTTTTCCGTTAATTCTCATATTACCTGACTGAAGGGCAGAGATACTGTACTTACCGCTTTTGCAGGTGATCTCCGCAGCAATGTCAGGTATTCTCGTGCTCCTCAATACAATATCATTTTCCTCCAATCGACCAATATGGATTGTTTTACTGGGCAATGAAAAAGCACGGGATTTATCCAAAGAAATATAACGGAGTTGGGGCATAGCTCTTCAATCCATGTTTAACCGTTGACACATATATTAATGTAGTGATAAATAGAAAAAATAATAAAAATAAATGTTTTTTTCCTGATTTTGATATATATCCTACTATAAATTTAGCTTACAATTCAACCATTTTAAAAACAATATATTAATCTCAGACACTCCGGAGTGAAACTGCATGTCAGTTCCCCTCCCTTCGCTTCTACTCCGGCCTTGCTCCTCTTCTCACGATGTTTATGCGCAAGTATGTAGAAAACTGTACTCGTTATCGCGCATAATCCGGAAACTGATCCGGATACAATTGTTCTCGTATCATGGATTCTTACTTCATCCTTAAATCGTTCGTACTCAACCAGATCTCCCCGCGCAGCAGCATTACGAAATTTATCATAATCCAGTTCACCAAGATAATATTCATACCCCGCATACCCACCGGTACCGACAGTTAAAACCGAGGTGATAATGGCAGAAATAAGGAATCCATGTCTACGTGCTTTACGTACTGTCCTGTCCAGACTGTCCAGAGCCTCCTGTTTCGATAATTTCATCTGCTCATTCCGCCGTTTTGCAAGCAATTCCTGTTCCTTCCTTGTCTCGTTCTTCTGCTTCACCTCTTCAACTATGGCAAGAAAGAAATCATAAATTTCCTGTGAAACATAATTTTTATCAATGAAAGCTCCGGGATAAAGCTCCAATGCCTTTAAAAACTCATTGCGCGCCTTCCACACTTCACCTTCGGCAAATCGTGCAACGCCGAGATATACTCGAAGCTTTGCCTGATTCATGCTATCACAACACTGTGCACTATCAGAAAGAAATGATGGTATTGTCCGGATAATCTTAGGATATTCTCCCCATTCAAACCACAGATTTGCCTGATGAATAAGAGGAGATTCGTCACCATACCCATTTAAAACTATCGAACATAAGCACAGAAAAACTGTCCATAAATTTCTTTTTATCTCCATTAACTGAATGTTTGAGAGTATCATTTTTTTAATGTAACGCTTATTATTATGCAATGAAAGAAACAAATTAAAGTATCTCGGTAAAAATATGGAGGTACGACTGTACAGTGCCCCCCCAATGTATCCTTATTTCTGCTATAATTATATAACAGACATAAATCTGTTTCAATTTCGTATAACTTTTACTTCATTGTTATAAATAATTAATTGCCTTACAAAAGTCTGTGACGACGATCACATTTCAGTACTTTTTTTGTTTTTTATAAATAGACTCATTAAAGCCAAGAACAAATCCAACAAATCTGGTATTATACGTTTTATATAGGCAGGATATTACAAGAGAGATATTCATCCGGTATTAAATATAATTCCGGCACTTATTTTTCGATAGTATAGTCGTTTTTAATGTTCAGTGGTTTATTTTAACTGAATCTTATTTTTAAAGCTATTCAAAAATATTCATTTTAATCTTGCATTGGAGTGTATCATTTTCAATTATCGTAACTGTTTCTGCAAAATTTTTATACCCCTGTTTTTTCAATACCAGTTTATGATCTCCCGGTTTTAACTGAATAATTCCGGTCTTCGGCGTTGCACCTGCTTTAATGCCGTCAATATATACCGTTGCCCAGGGTGGATTACTTCGTATATCCAGATAGCCATAGTTATTCTCAGTAACCGTTTTAACCGATGCCGGAGTCATAACTGTTTTTGGTGGATTGGATAACGGTCGGGGCCTGCTTTTTTTTACTCTTTCAGGTTTATTGATTGAAATATAGGTATTTTCTCCAAACTTGTCTTCTTTCACCATCGAACTACTGTCAGTGATTACAGCCGGAAAAGGAGACTCCTTATTCTTTAGAGCATGTAATACCATTTTTTTTCGAATTATAGGAGATGCACTCTCCAGAAGTAGATATGCAGCTCCTAAAAGGAGGATAACAATACCAACGGATATAGTGAATCGCCTTAATCTACCACGGTTGATTACTTTTTTCTGAAGCATTCGAACTTCTGTGTCCAGTTGACCGAAGGCATACATCTGATCAATAGCCTTCAATACCGCCACATACCTCCCTGCACGGTATTTTTCATGAGCAACTTTTTTAAATATGCTGTAAAGCTCTTCACGCTCCTCTTTACGATACTTCTCCGTATCTTCGCAGAATCGGATAAATCTGTTGCGATTCAATTCTATCCCATACGAAGCACAAAAATCTGAAAGCTTTTCTATGCACTGCGGAATATCAGGTCTTTTAAGGGGATCCTTCTGCAGACAATTCTCAATAAAGTCATTAAGCCAGTGAAGCAATTGAAAGTTATGACTCAGGGGAGAAACAGGATCTTCATTTACAACTTTATTGAAAATTGCACTGGGATTGTCACCTTCGAACGGTGTTAAATCAGTCGCACACACGTAACAGAGGCTTCCAAATGAAAACACATCACTTTTATCGGTAATCGGCTCTCCAACAACCTGTTCAGGCGCCACATAGCTGGGTGATCCGACAAAAGCTCCGGTTAACGTTATCGATTCCTGGTTCACCAGATAGGCAATACCGAAATCCATAATATGGACACACCCATTTCTATCAATCATTACATTATCAGGTTTTACATCCCGGTGAAAAATGCCCTTCTTATGCGCGGCTCTCAGACCGGAAAGAATCTGATAAAAGATATCGATTAGGATACAATTTGGTAAAATGCCATACACTTCAAGTATTTCCACCAGGGTAAGACCGTCAATATACTCCATAACTAGATAACGCTCATGCTCCGACTGGCCATAGTCATAGACAGTGACAATATTCTCATGTGAAAGCGAGGCAATAATTTTTGCCTCATTGTTGAATCGCCGTATTGCTTCAGGTCGCTCAAGAAGGTGGGGGTGGATTTTTTTAATAGCAACATCACGATGCAAGAGTGAATCTTCAGCAAGATACACCGTTGCCATGCCGCCTGAATTGATTTTTCTTTTTATCTTGTAACGTGAGAGTGTACCCATAGTTATTTAGTAACTATTTTATCATGATACCACCATCGGGGTCATAATTAAAATAACCATATAATTTGATTTTACTATTTTTTTTCTTTGAATCGCATTATTCCAAAACAGGTAAATCAGCCATAAAAAATAATTCACATCTATCTCTATCTCTATCGGCAATAACGGCTCGCGTACTCCGGTCAACTGATTATTTTTGTGGGCAGTGCTAATATATTCCCCACCCTTCCCCGGAAAAAAGAGTAATTATTTGAACCACAAAGACAAATTTTACCGGGTAAAAAAACGGCAGGAAGCAACCTAATCCCTGCTCACCGGCAGCACAAAAGTACGGTCAGAATTTTTGCAGGTACCGGTAATAAAAGGAATACCATAGACGTCTTTCAGAGCACTTGTATCATTCAGCACCTGCTCTGTAGCTCCTGCATAATAGACGGATCCGTCAACCAGCGCACAGATAAAATCATAACGATAAAGGGCGTTGTTGATATCATGCGTTACCGTAACAATGGTACTGTGATATTCGTTGTGAATTCTTTCCAGTGTCTGCTGAATAAGTTCCTGGTGCTGCGGGTCAAGAAATGTTGTCGGCTCATCCAGAAGTAATATATCTGTTCGTTGCGAAACCGCACCGGCAAGCAATACACGCTGCAGCTCACCACCGCTGAGGGTATTCATCGGACGCGCCTTTAAGGATGTAGTATCGGTCAGTTCAAGAGCCTCACTGACAAATTGTCTGTCGCTATCTGAAGCGGAAGCGAGAAATCCCCGGTACGGGAACCGTCCCATCATTACATAATCGTATACGGTAAATGGTATTATCATCCCCTGAGCCTGCGGCACATAGGAAATAATCTGAGCACGTGTACGGGGCAAATAGCTAAAAACATCTTTTCCATTTATGCTAATAGTCCCCGCATTTCCCCTCTCAAGGCCAGCAATACACCGTATAAGGGTCGATTTCCCTACGCCGTTTTTGCCGATAACGGCCCACCGCTCCCCTGAACCTATAGACAAGGTAATATCCCGAAGAACAGTCTTATCGGTATAAGCAAATGTCAGGTTTTCTACTTTTATCATACAACGCCGTACCTGCTAATGTTCTTTAAGGATTCTTGTAAAAAGTACCCAGAGGAAAAAAGGTCCTCCCAACAGAGAGGTAATAACACCAACCGGCATTTCAGCCGGTGCAATGACTACTCGTGCGATAGTGTCGCATACTACCAGAAAAATACCGCCAAAGAGAAACGTTGCCGGACCAAATATCTTATGTCTGTTCCCGAAAAGCAACCTGCAGATATGAGGTGACATCATACCGATAAACCCAATGGGGCCGCATATTGCCACGATCGCACTGACAGTAACCGAGGTAGCGAAAAACAGTACCGTCTTGGTACGTGCAACATTTACTCCCCGTGTCCGGGCCAGGTCCTCCCCGGTTACCAGTATATCAAGCTCAGGTATTTTCAGAATTATAACAATGACTCCGGCAATTACCAGAGGTACCATTGCGATAATGTCACGATAGCCGTAAACCTCGAGCCCGCCCATGAGCCAGCGTATTATCTGAAACGAATGACGGAGACTGCTCAGGAATTGTGCGAACATAAGCAGACTGGAGAAGAGGAAACTTACCGCGATTCCCGCAAGAAGCAGTGTGAGATTTGATACGGTTCGCTGTAGTGATGAAAAGCCATAGACAAGTAGCATAGCGGTCGTCGCTCCGAGGAATGCCCCGAATGAATTGGTCGGTATGCCGAGGAGAACACCGGTACATCCACACAGAATCATCAGTGCCGCACCGAAAGAGGCACCGCTTGCAATACCCAATGTAAAGGGTGTGGCCAGCGGATTCCGGAACAGTGCCTGAAAGACCATGCCGCATAGTGCCAGACCGCTTCCGGCAAAAAAACCGATAATGACCCGGGGAAGCCGTATTGAAAAAAAAATATGCGTATTAATCTCTGCCGAAAACAACGTTGCGGGATTGATTAATTCCATACCGATAAAAGGCGCGCATAACAGTACGAAGATTGAAAGTAAAAAAAGTATAAGAAAATAAAATTTATTTCCGGGTAATTTATTCATTACGGTATCACCTAAAAATTGCAACATTCGTTTTATCTTAAACTGAATCAAAATAAATTATTCTCCTCCGCCTGTTGCATCTTATTCTTAACATGAAATGTTATCCTGAAATGTATTGACTTACCAGTAATTACACATTACAATTAGTTTACCAGCTTTTTTGTCTGTATCGAAGAAGTACCTATGGATAAAAACCGAACCACACCATTGATTCTGATTTTTTCTCCGCATGAAAAAATTCGCAACATTATCTCCGCCGGACTCCTGCAGGGTAATTATCAGGTTATGGAAGCTGCAACCTCGTATATCGCCGGGATCAAAGCAAATCAGTATATCCCCGACCTTATTTTAGCGGATATTACAAAAAATAATTTCAAGGATTTTTTATTTCTTTCACGTCTTGAACGCTCCACCCGTACACGGTATATCACCGTTCTTATATCAGTTACCGCTGATGTTCGGAGAGCGCTGGATAAAATCCATGAAGAAGTTACTCCGGTGGAATTGGAGGAAGAGGAAAAGCGGGTGCATCTGATAGAATATCCCTTTAATTTCAATACGCTGGTTAAAAAAATAAATGAACTACTCGCGGATAAGCTTGATAAATTCAGCGAAAATGCTACGGAATCACCGTTTAAATCAAAACAGCGCCTTGGCGAGCGCCTGTTCGACAGCCAGGTACCGGTGCAGAAAAAATTGAAGGTAATTGAGAGCACCATCCAGAAACAGTGGGTGTATCCTTTTATCGTTATCCGATCGCTTGAGATAATAGGGTCGGAAAAAAGTTGCTGTAACGAACTGGCAAAATGCATTAAATCCGACCTCGCCGCGACTTCAGCGATTCTCAGCATGTCAAACAAAATCACTTATGCCAGCCGGTATAACCGTATCTCCAGTGTACAAGACGCCGTCATACGAATTGGATTCAATGAAACCCGTAACATACTCGCGTCTCTTGCACTTATTGAGCTGTCATCCGAGTCATATATCGAGTATGGATTTAAGCGAAGCGAGTTCTGGATGCACTCTCTTGCCACCGCAATTATCGCTGAGCAACTCTGCCGTCATATAAAATTCGAAAGACCGGAATCAGCATTTATTACCGGCCTGCTCCATGATATCGGTAAAATACCGGTAGATACCAATTTCAGTGATGTATTTCTCAAGCTACTCGAAGAAACCACCAATAACATTAACTCATTCCATATCACCGAATCCCTCCTTATGGGTTTTACACACACGGATGTCGGTCATTTCTTTACGACAAAATGGAACTTCCCGAACTATATCACACTCGCAATCCTTAATCACCACACACCCGAAAAGATACTGGCAACAAAAATACCCATGGATCGCATACTCCAGGAATCCGTCTATGTGGCCAATATCTTTGCCAAAGCCATGAGCATGGGGCACAGCTGCGATGAAGTGCTTTGTGAGATACCCGCCAAAATTCTAAAGGAGTTGCAAATACAAAACGGGCCGACCAATACCTTTATCGATAAGGCTTATACAGCATTAAAACGATACTATGAGTACCTTAAATTATCCGATAAGGATGTGACGCTCTATGTGCCTCAGGCAAATACCAAGGAAAATGAGGTCTTTGTAATAACCGGTGAGAAGAAACAGTTTCATCCCCTTATACTGGGACTCAAAGAACAGGGATACCGCGTTGACGTCATACACAGTCTCCCTGAAAGCGAATATAAAAAAGGTCGTGTGGCAATCTTCATCCCTGACAGCGAAAGCCCGCTCGATATAGTGCTCACCGCTGATGAGGATGATGATGAACAGGTGAAAGAGTCAACTATTCTGAAAATTTTCCTCCTTGAAGGTATCGAACTTGAAGATGTTAAAAAAGACCTCTCCAAAAGTAATATCATCATGATGGACAGCCGCGCGGTAGATCTTCGGCTGGTTCTGCAGATAATAGAAGACTACCATTATGCAACATCTATGTAATCGGGTTATGGCAGATGTAAAGATACCCGTATCATCTATGGCTAAAAGTAACGGGGAAAAATCGAAACTCATATAACTAAATGTGTAACACCTGCCCTGCACTTGATGTAATGTCATCCTGTCAGAGCGCCTCCATACATTTTCCTACCCTTAAAATCCATTTACTTTTACCTGCTACACATAAAAAAAATGTTGATTAACGGGTAAATCAACATTTCCCCTTGCCTTCTCAGCTATCCTTTATCCATTTTAAAAGCTACGAAAAATGCCCGGGTGGTGGAATTGGTAGACACTAGGGACTTAAAATCCCTTGGTACTTCGTGCCGTGCCGGTTCGAGTCCGGCCTCGGGCATTAAACCCTTCCCATCAAACTCCATTATTCAGATATCGCACTATGTTCAAATTTAGCGAACTCCGTGAGCTGAACATAAACGAAATTCTCTTCTCAACATTTCTCATTCTGGGTATTATCTCCCCGGCGTCTTGATTCTCTATCGATTTAAACTTGCGGAATTCTTTAATTTCAACCCGACCGCATTAATAATCCTCTCAATTTCTATTACACTTCCCTTCGTATTAATTGATATAGTACGCATTATTTTTATCAGAAGCATGACGTGCAACCTGCATTCTATTGACAAACTCAATTTGCTGACCGAATGTGCTATCGATATGTTTTTAATTCTGTATCTCGCCCTTTTTACTGCATATTTACAGAACATTACCGTGTTCAGAGAATTCCTTTATAACAAATTATCCGTTTACTTTGCTATAGGGGAAGTAGTGTATACCGTTAAGGACGTAGGAGGTGTTTTTAGGAAGAGAAAATCCTGAGATATTCGCCATAATTCTATCTGAATGATAAATTCCTACTACTCAAATATATTAGAGTTATTGCATAATTCAAAACACAGGAAATTACGGCTTTTTTATGTGCTTACCTCGAAACATCTTTTTAACCGCTTGTCGAGTAAGCTCCGGTAATATCGGAGGTTGTATCGAGGCAAGCGGTGAAAAAGATACTCGGTAAGCACGTGGTATATATACTCTCAGTGTAAAATGAATACGGTTTTTTATCAGGTTCTATAGACATTCACCTTTCTTTACTGCTCATTACTTATTATAATTCAATTTTTTACATTTTTTATCTAAAGCTTATTATAAGCCAAGTATTCACTATTTCTCTCTGGAAATACAGCAAAAAAAACGAGGGCAAACGAGCATATATCGTTTTAAAATGCTCTATACCTGTAACTTTTTACTGATGAAAAGCGTTTTATATAATGAAGATTAGAACTTATGCAAGAAACCAGAATTTCAAGAAAAAGATAGATAATTGTATTAGATTAACTATAGCCATTACAAATACAGCTGCAATTCTCGTATAATCTTGTCCGGGCAATTTTCAGCACTTTCCCCCAGTGGCATTATACGGGAATTAGCAGCTTTTCTATTTATTGTCTTATTGTCTCTTTATTGCGAGCATGGTAATATCATCAAAGGGTGCGGCTTCCCTGTTGTGTTCGTTGAGCGCATCTTTAATCTGCTTTACCATACCGGAAGCTGTGGAGTTGTCCTGCTTGAGTAAAGCCCGTAATCTGTCAGCGGTAAAAAATTCTCCCTCCGGATTCTGCGCCTCGGTAACACCGTCAGTATAAGCAAAGAGTAGTTCGCCTGAGTTAATTGTTACCGTTTCCTGGTTGAAGGTTAAGTCACTTGCGAGTCCAACGGCCGGTCCGGTTGGCGGTAACTCCCTGACTATTTTTTTATTTTTCACAATAATAGGTGCATTATGCCCGGCGTTTATATATCGGAATTCACCGGTATCCGGCCTGAGCAGTCCAAAAATAATTGTGGCGAACATACACCTGCCGTCACCCTGTCGGTGATGCTGAATTATATAGTCATTTACCACTTCGATTGCATCAAGCGGGTCATCACCGTCAGCCTGCGACCGCTCCGAAAATACCCGGATAAGAGTTCTGATGAGAGACATAAAGAGCGCCGCGCTGACATCTTTACCACTCACATCGGCAACAACAAGTGCGAGTAAATCCTCATCAAGTGCGAAAGCGTCGTAGAAATCTCCGCTCACCTCCCTCGCCGGCATAAAGGCCACTGCAATATCCCACCCATCCCGTTCAGGAAGCGTCTGGGGTAGAAAACCCATCTGAATTTTTCTCCCCAGCTCCAGTTCACCTTTTATCGCCTGAAGGTAGGCATGCTCCTTTTCACGTAGCTTCTCCAGTTCCGTGTTCGCCCTTGCGAGCGTTTCCGCCTGTTGCTGCACCCGTTTAATAAGTACTGCAGAATGAAGCGCTCCGGCAATATACTCACGCAACACTTCATATCGCTCGAATTCCTGCAACATGCCTGCTTCAAAAAGTACAAAGCCAAACTGTTCCTTTTGAAAATAGATCGGCTCCGCGACAAGTATGTGTAACGTATTCTTCGGAACAATACCGTCGGGTAAAATCATATCCGTTTCATAAGAGACACCCTCTTTTACAATATTTTTCCGCCTGCCATTTATGAACGCAAGCATTAATCGTGATTTTTTACTCGGCATCCGTTTTGGTGATTCATACAGCGAAAAATAAAAGGAATTTATCCCCAGTTGCGGCAGATTGGCGCACATCGCATCAAGCAGCTTATGCACATCAAGAGTATTCTTGAGAATATCTCCGATTTCATGCAGAAAATAATTTTCACGTACTGTTTGTATCCGCCGTACTCCCTGTTCACGTAATCCGACTTCGCCGCAAATCACACGGGCTTTATGCAGCATATCATCGGCGAAGGCAAAGTATTCCTTATCAAGATGAATAAAAGAGTAATACCAGAGTTCGAAGAATATGTTCAACCAGGCCGATAATTTTTTATCCCGCAGCACCAGATCTCGACCAATTCTATCAACCTTCCTGAGAAAAGAAACACTTGATCTGCTGTTGACATCATTGCAGAAACTCGTAACAATCTCTCTGGTATATTCGGCATATGAATGATCCATATACGAAGACAGATGTTCAAAAATTGCCTTCTCATCCAATTGTTTCCGTGGAGTTTTTAATTCCAGAGTGATTGTTTGCAGCTTCTCATGATTGGCAAAATCTCTGAAACAGCCGCAGGACTGACGAATGATTAACGTAGCCTCAAGAATAGTATTCTGAGGAATTTTATCTCCCTTAAGCAGTCGAATCAGCATCTCAACGGCGGTTTTTCCAAGATCATACAGCGGCTGGTTCACCGTGGTAAGCGGCGGAGTAATATAACGGCTCTCTTCAATATCGTCAAAACCAACAATAGCCACATCCTCAGGTACATTTTTATCGAATTTCTGCAGCGCCTGCATGGCGCCAAGTGCGGTCTCATCATCAGCAGCAATAATAACTTCAAAATCAGCTTCAGACTCAATAAGCTGCTCTACAGCATCATACCCGCATTTTCGAGTGAAATCTCCCGATAAAAGACAATCGGCATTAATGGGTATACCATGCTCCTCCATCACATCCTTGAAAAGCTGAAAGCGCTCTTCTGCTTCAGCATTGCCCTCAGGACCGCGAATAAAGGCGATTTTACGGTACGTATGATTTTCAACCAGATGGGTAATAAGAGAACGCATACCGCTTCGATTATCGACATACACAGCCGGTATCAATTCAGATGCCGGTGCAAGGGTAACTGCCGGCAGATGGCTGAATCTTTTCAGGAACTCGTTTAAAAGGTTGTCGGAGACATAACTACCCAGGGATCCGGCTATTATCAATCCGTCAAGATCATTTTTTTCGGCAATATCATAGAGGACATTGCCCTGATAATCCCAGGGATCCTGTGAAGAAACACTCAACGAACCACCACAGAAGCAAATAATATTTACCTGATTTTCACGAACAGTATCAGCAATACCGGGCCAGACACCGGCCTGATATTCACCGGAGAGCCCTTCAGTCAATAATCCAATGGTAGGAAAATTATTATTCAGCACCGAAGGTTTTTTTTCTTTATCTCTGCTGGAAATCGCCATAATCGTATGATTAAGCGTTTAAGTTCATTGTTTTAAAAAAAAGTTTTTTTTAAGCTATATTGTGCCACTCTTTTAGGAAATAAAAAAATAACATTTAGGTCATTATCAGAGTTTTTTCTCAGTCCTCCTGTTACTTGTAGTAAAAATAATCAATTTACTTCAAAAACCTTATAACTTTTTTATATTTCTTAAAACGGTTACTATTAGTATACCATGCTTTTTCTATAATGCAATGCAATTTTTCTTCATGATAGTATCATTTCGATTATGAACTCAACTTCTTTAATGGTACGGTTTTACCGTGTCAATTATTATCAATTTACCACGTCATATCGATAATGGGTCGGTTAACGCCTGCCGATTATTCATTACAAATACTTTGACGTATCTTTCATAAATAACTATTTTTATCTGCAAAATTTACGGAGTGTGGCTCAGCCTGGTTAGAGCGCCACGTTCGGGACGTGGAAGTCGGTGGTTCAAATCCACTCACTCCGATAAAGAAAGGGCGCTCGCGTGAGTGCCCTTTCTTTATTAACGGTTCTGACAGAAAACATCCTCCCTGTTTATGTACCGGTCATCGGTATCCCGGTCATGTATAAATCAAAAGGAATTGTCTGTTGAGATTTACCTGTCGCTCTATCCGATATTTATCATTTTTTCATATATGAAATATGTATCCGTTCTATCAAATTTGCGAGATAGACAATTTTTGTGCCATCCTCATCAAGGACAAGTGGAATATAGCCTTCGGCGGCAGGGAATTCACCCAGTGCGGGATCGGCAAAAATAAGGTTACCGGCATAGGCCGCCACCCATGCATGGTAATAATATCCTTTTTGATAAGGCATATACACCAGTCCCAGCACAACATTCGCTTCAATACCCGCTGCGCGCAGCAACGCCGCCAACAGTGCGGCATGCTCCCCGCAATCTCCACGGCCTGCCTTAAGTGTCTCATACGCATTGGAAAATGCAGCGACATGTTCCTTTTCAATGTTCTTATTCAGATAGCGGTTAAAAGTATCGATAATCTCACACCGGCTCTTCTTTTTTCCCTTCAGTTTTCCGGCCAGTGCCTTTATTTCAGGATGATCAGCCTGAATCGTGACCGTGGATTTCAACCATCCCTTTTCATGAATTTTCATTTCTTTTACCGATATATCGTCACAATGTTCCGGCAGTCGTTTCAAGACAAAGGTATTATTTCCCCCTGTGTAAAAACGATGCACGGAAGAATGCAGAACAGCCTCTTCGTCAAGGGTTACGACAATAGATTCATCCGGTTTCCGGCCGCTTTCCGCCGACACTTTGAACAGTTCGGTAAGATTCTCCAGTGACACCGGTGCCGAGGAAGAAGCCATATCCGCTGCTTCATCATCCGAAACCCGTCTGGCAGTGAAAAACGGCGGTACCTCCTGCATCACCATTCTCCCCTTTTTATCCACTTCCCACCGTTCATCACGGTTCAGAATATTGTCACGGTTGACAAAAACATAATTGGGATTTACTGCATCGGGAACGGCAATACAG
>CAZIYW010000022.1:0-51781 GCA_964543525.1 uncultured Fibrobacterota bacterium
CAAATGATTTTGGTAACCGTTCGGTCAATGAATTAAACGGATCATATCCGGCAACATCCATGCCGAGTGCGATCGCATCGTTGGCAACCATGACACCAATAGCACCAAGTCCGATAATACCCAGTCGCTTCCCCTTTATTTCAGGCCCTGCAAATTCAGATTTCCCCTTTTCAATTAGTTTTGGAATCTCATCACCTTTACCGACAAGGCTCTGTGCCCATATTACTCCTTTAATAATCTTCCGTGACGAAATAAACAATCCCGTTAATACCAGTTCTTTAACGCCATTTGCATTTGCACCGGGCGTATTAAAAACCACAATACCTCTGTTCGTGCACTCAGTAACTGGTATATTATTTACGCCGGTACCGGCGCGTGCAATTGCCTTTACCGTTTCAGGAATTTGCATATCGTGCATTTTAAAACTCCGTACGATTATCGCATCCGGATTTAGGATCTCGGATGCGGTTTCATACGTTTCTCTGGGCAGCAGGTCAAGACCCCGCGATGATATCTTATTTAATGTCTGAATCTTGAACATTTTTCTCCTCCTTTAAAAGACGGATTGTTTCAGTAAACAGAGTCATATATATTCCGTGTCACTACCTATTGTCAACATTAGCCCGAAAGCTCAGACCTTTGTACTCGTGCACGTGCGCCTACGCGAAATCGAATTCCATTAATCTCAGCCTGATAGAAACCGATTATTCACATTCGTTCATCAGGTCCGGGTACGAGTACCGTCCCGTTTCCACCGTACTATGCGCGCATGAATATTACTTCGGACGTTGCCGGTGAAAGGGATATATACGGTGCGGCGCATTACGCATTTTGTAATTCGAATTTTTTCATAAAATCAACCAGCTTCCGCACCCCATCAACAGGCATTGCATTATATATACCGGCGCGCATACCTCCAACAGAGCGATGGCCCTTTAACATTACCAAACCATGGTCCGAAGCTTCTTTAATAAACTGTTCGTTTAACTTCTCATCAGGCAGATAAAACGTTACGTTCATTATTGAGCGATCCTTTTTTGCCACTTTACCGGTAAAGAGCGAAGAATTATCCAGAAAATTGTAAAGCATCGCTGCTTTCTCCCGGTTTATTTCTTCAATCGCTGTCACGCCGCCTAAATCAAGAAGCCATTCAAATACCAGATTTGCAATGTAAATACCATAGGTCGGTGGAGTATTAAACAAAGAACCCGCTTCGACATGAGTCGTATAATTGAATATCTTCGGTGTGATTTCAAGCGCGCTACCGACCAGGCCCTCCCTGACAATAATCACGGTAAGCCCCGCCGGCCCGATATTTTTCTGTGCACCCGCATACAGTAGCCCGAATTTTGATACATCATACACCTGTGAAAGAATGTTGGATGACATATCCGCCACCAAAGGTAATGCACCCGTTTCCGGTGGCGTGTGAAACACTGTCCCGTAAATGGTGTTGTTTGTGGTTATATGCACATAGCTGGCCGCGGGATCAAACATTTCCCGATTAATCTCAGGAATACAGTTAAATTCTGTCTCCTCGGAGGATGCTGCAACACGTACCTCACCATACCGCTTGGCTTCCGCAATTGCTTTCTTTGACCATGCTCCGGTATTAATGTAATCCGCTTTCCCTGTCCGGCCAATAAGATTTAACGGGACCATGGCGAACTGAGAAGAGGCTCCTCCCTGCAGGAACAGGATATGATAATTTTCGGGCACATCCATGAGTTTCCTCAGGTTATCCTCCGCCGAGTCGATAATCTCTTTAAAGGCGGATGAACGGTGACTCATTTCCATCACCGACATCCCGGTTCCTTTGTAGTCAAGCATCTCATCCGCGGCTTTCTGCAGAACCGGTTCGGGAAGAACCGCAGGACCCGCTGAAAAATTATACACTCGCGCCATTAAAAACTCCTTTTCTGATGCAAATAATTAAAAAACTATTTTTCTTCCGAAGCCTTTTCCTTCTTGTGCTCATCCAGCGATATGCATGCCGCCAGCACATTCATCTCGGTTATCAAATCCATATTTTTAACATGTACTCCCGAATCCCTTCCGTTAATAATCGCGGATGTAAAATTGACTATTCCCTTTATTCCAGCAGCAATCAATCTGTCTGCAATTTCCCGGGCGGCATGCGCGGGAACCGCCAGAATAGCCAATTCAATTTTTTTCTTTTTGACAATATCCGGTATTTCATAGGTTGGAAAGACCGGTACATCGGTCCGTATCGTATCAAGGAGATTAATATCTGAATCAAATCCGGCTACCAGGGTAAAACTGCTTTCAACAAAACGCTCGTAGGATAAGACAGCGCTGCCGATCCTGCCCAAACCGACAATACAACAATTTCTCTGTTTATTTAAGCAGAGTTCATTACTGATATGGGCATATAATTTTTCAACAGTATATCCGGCGCCGAAATTGCCTATTTCCCCCAGGTAATTGATATCCTTCCGGACAGAATGCGCGGAAATACCGAGAAACCCGGCTAACTCCGTTGAAGAAACAGACCTTTGACCCGACAGGGAAAGTTCCTTAAGCAGGCTTTGCATCGCGCATAAACGGGTTAATGCAGGGTAAGAAATATCAGGGTTCATAATACATTTTTTTGTGAATATTTTCACATACAAAATAGTTAAAATTGGCTAAAAAATCAAGCCGAAGTACTGATATGATTTAAAAAATCATTTATTTGTGATTTATTTCACAATTTTGGCGCTTTTATAGCAGCATGGAATCCCCTATTTTTACCTGTCATAATCGATTCCAGCTTACAGTCGTAAACACCACGCATCTAAACAATTATCAGGTAACCTTATTTCGATACATCTCCGCAAATGAATTCTTCCAATAATCCATTTACTGACAACAGCGCGAAATTGTAGTAAATCCACCGGTTTGAAAATGTTGAAAATAATGCACTATGATATATGCGATATCAACGAAAAACTCTCTGATTTTTACTATAAAAGGGGAATAAAATAATTTAACTATAACTTTCTGAAGAAAATCAACCAAAAGAGACCTGTTTTCAAAACGGTGGCTTTACACCACTTTCAAAATGGTGATGACACCATTATCACTGATATTGAAGAAAAAGAGAAATTATGTTGTATATTGAAATTGCTAATAGTATAATTTTTAGTACGCTATACTATGTGTTTCTTCAGATAAGGGTATTATCAATGACTATTGATGTTACGGAAGTAAAACGCAGGCTCGTTGCACTAATTAATGACCCCAATCTGGTAAATGAATATATTCGGACATATGGGCCGACTATCGATATTAAAAGCATAAAGGCAATAAAGGAAAAAAAATCTCAATCACTCCGGGACTCCCAGGATGGAGAAGGAGAGGATCCGATTTTTGAAATCCTGGTAAAATGTCCGGTGTGTAATCAGAAAGACATTGTCTGTTATGAATTACGGGCAAAAAGCCAGGCTGTGACATATAATAAATTCCTTGTTCCTTCTTATAAAGGAGCGTCCGGATATAAATCAATAGATTATACTCTTATCTATGTTACGGTGTGCCCGCGCTGCCTCTTCGCATCACCGGACAAGAATGACTTTACACGGGAGAATAAATCCGGCCCGGGAGAAATAAAAACCCGAATTAACAGTAATGTCCTCATGACATTGCAGGAAAAGATCGGGGAACGAAAAGCGCTTCTTAAATCGGTAACTGATTATACCAATTACTTCCTCCGGCCGCGCACCGACGATGCGGCAATAGCGAGTCTGCGCCTTGCTATGATGCGTGCCAACGTTGAAGCATGGTATGAACTTCCCTACAGTTTCTACAAGCTCGGCTCCTACGCCCTGCGGATCGCGAAAATAATAAAAGATATCGGCGGTGATAACCGGGAAACCCTCCGCGAAGCACTCGAGTACTTTGAAGAAGCATTTCGCACATCAAACTGCCCCTCTGAAGAAATAGAGATGCAGGTTATTTATACCATTGTTGCACTCTATCTGAAACTCGGGGATCAGAAAAACGCTAATTCGTATATCGGAGTCTTCGGCAATCTGAAAAATCAGCGTAAAGCTGAAATGAAGGAAAACCCGAAGCTGAACCTTATTGCCATGGAAAAATGGGAAGGAAAAGCAAAGTTTCTCTGGGAAGACCGCGATGAAGAAGATCTCTTTAAAGATGAATAACTTCCGCACCTGAGTAAAGCTGATTATATCTTTAAAATCCATAAGAACTTTGACCCCCACAACCTCTTACCGGGATAATTATTACCGCCGGTTCTCCGTACCCAATAAAACGAGCACTCTTGTAGTTATTCTTTCCATGGAATATTTTACATCAGAAAATGAAACAAAGGAATGTGTGATGACCAAAAAAATAATTGATAATGTTGAACTCATACTGGCACATCCCCTGAAACAGATGGGTGAATGGATCGGCCAGGAAGAACCGCAGCGCCAGTTACTGGCCTGCTGGCTGTCTGTCGACAAAGATGATCTCCCCCTGACGCCGCGCATTACCGGCCACCCCGGTGTGGGAAAAACAACCCTTGCCGTTGCCGCCGCGCATATGCGCAAGCAGGATGTGTATATTATGCAATGTACTTCCGATACGCGCCCGGAGGACCTGCTTGTCACACCGGTACTTGCCGAAAAAGGCAAAATTGCCTACCATGCGAGCCCGCTGCTCACCGCTGTTATTACCGGCGGTATTGCAATCCTTGACGAAGGAAACCGCATGGCTGAGAAATCATGGGCATCCCTCGCCGGACTCCTTGACAATCGACGCATGGTTGAATCGGTTGTCGCCGGCATTACTATTGATGCGCATAAAGAATTCCGCGCCGCTGTAACCATGAACGAGGATGAATCGACCTTTGAAATACCGGACTATATTATGTCCCGACTGCAG
Organism: uncultured Fibrobacterota bacterium; assembly: GCA_964543525.1. Taxonomy (GTDB): domain Bacteria; phylum Fibrobacterota; class Chitinivibrionia; order Chitinivibrionales; family JANQEN01; genus CBDVBE01. The sequence goes on from CAZIYW010000022.1 coordinate 4,891, forward strand.
CCCGGTATTGAAGTCGGCTTTCCCACACGCGAAGATGAAATGAAAATACTCTCCTACAATCTGCCGTTCTGTAATGACGAGGTATTAACCATGTGCGTGGATTACCTGCAGCAGGCGCATGGTCTTGATCTCACCTTTTCAGTCAGGGACGGAATAAATGCAATCCGATATACCTTGAAGCAAAAGAAAAACCGGCCGGATACCGATACCACGAAACTCTTCGAAAGTGCTATCCGACAGATACTGGGAGACGACGCGCTCGATCTCGATTCCCTCGCGGCAAAGCAGCGAGCTGCAGGAGAGCAGTACGCAGACGACAACCTTCCCGGCATGCATCTTGGCGATTTCTTTTTCCCCGATTACGACCCGCTCAATCCGGATAATCCGGAGGAACCGTAAAACTATGGAACTGCTCCCCGGCATCACCCTCATTCCCCTGCTTCATGGACGTGCGGCATTCAGTACTTTTGTGAGAAACCTCTGCAATAATAATAAATATGATTGTATCGCCGTGGATATACCCGACATTTTCAGCAGCGAACTGACAAGCCTCGTTAACGAACTACCGGGTATTTCCGCAGTGACCGCGCAGCCGGAATCTCAACCCAATGCTCCGATTTTTTACATCCCGACCGACCCGTGTGATCCGATGATAGAGGGAATCCGTCAGGCAGTGCAAAAACGTATCCCCTGTATGTACATCGGATATCCGGAACTTTACAAACCCGCCCCCCTGCCGCCTCTCCCGGACGAATATGCCATACACAAACTCGGATTTTATGAGTATGCAACCCTGTGTATCCATGCCCTGAATGAATATGAAACAGTCGAAGCGGACGAGCGGGCCGCGCAGTATTGTGCCTTCAAGCTCCATGAGCTCCGGCTCAATTACCGCGCTGTCCTGGCGTGCATCCATTTCAGACATCTTTTACCTCTCATCCGTCATTTTAAAGAGGAACGTACCTTTAATCTTTCCTTTAAATTTACTGAAGAATACGCGCTTGAATCTTTTTCGATTCACCCCGATCATCTCTACTTTGCCCTCGGTGAACTCCCCTTTGTTACCGGCGTTTTCGAAAAAGAGCGCCAGGATATATTTGCCGAACCGGTTGATATAGTTACAACTATAAAAGATCTCTTCTGTAAAACCAGAGACGACTACTTTGACCGGCATGAAGACACGGTGCATTTATCGCCGGTGAGAATACAGAGCGGCATAACTTTTCTCCGCAATCTGACCGTCATGGAGAAACGCTTTATACCTTCACTGTTTGATATTGTAGCGGCTGCAAAGGGTATCGGCGGCAATGCATATGCTGTCAGAATTTTAAAGAGTGCAAAATACTATCCCTACCTCTCCTTTGATACAAACCGACCGACACTTGCCGTTGGTATTGACCAGGTGCTCCGCCCGGACCGTTCAGTACCCGATGACGCGGTGAATCTGTTTCGTGACACCCGGATGATATGGAAAACACTGTCGATAAAACCGGACCCTTCAGAGCTGCGCAAAAAGAAATATCGATACCACTGGAACCCTTATGGCATGTGTTCCCATATTCCTGAAGACAGACGGATTGAAAATTTTAACACCCATGTCCGTACCAGAGCACGCCAGGCTCTCTGCGAGGACCGGGTAAAAACTGAACGGTTCGAGACGTCGATTAAGGACGGCGTTGATATACGGGAAACGTTACGGAACTGGTACACGGGTGATATTTATGTAAAAGAAATCCCGCCCTCACGGGGAGCAGTCGATACGGTCGTCATCATTTTCGATGAAGACCATGACACGTATTATCCGTACTGCTCCACCTGGTACGCGGAGCATGACCAGGAGTCGACGCTTACCTTCTACGCAACCGACCCCTTTGCCGATCTCATCGGTCCTGGAGTCGCACGATGTAAATACGGCGGTGTTTCACTCCTATTCCCGCCGCGCCACATTCCCGGCGTGTTTGAAATCCCGGAAATACGGACCATAAAAAAACTATCCCGCCGGCTCACCTACGGCGCTCTGCTGTTCAGCAAAGAGAACTCCGTGGCATATGTCGCCTCGAAAAAACCGGATTTTTATCTGAGAAGGCTTGCCGCCCGTATGAAAAAACACCTCGTCTGGATCCCCCTCGCCCATTTCAGCACCGAAACACTCCGCAAGCTGAAACAGTTCCATGTCCTGAACGGAAAAGAGGTTCGCTCATGGGCCGGCAGGTTTATCGGAGAATAAAATGCAACACCCCTGCTGAAATCTGTATCAGACGATTATTAATAATAACTATTGCATTTTTATTACCATAATTTCACTATATAATTAGTGTGGCGTATCATGAATTACTGTTGGGAAAACCAAATGTGTTGGTTTATAATACTGTTGCTTCTCAATGCTCATACCTTTGCCGCGGACTATACCGGGCAGGACAGCTTTTTCCTTCAACAACAGCGTGAACTCATTGAGGAATATCGGGTATGTACCGGTGATACCGTAACAAGCGAGATTGATTCAATATTACGCTGGAAAAACGTCATTAACCTTCGTACCGATATGCCTGAATATCAGAAAATACTGAAGGAATTTATTCAGCATACCGGTCTGGTGAAAGATGCCCTCCCCTGCCAGGTGTTAAACTGGCACCTGGCCCGTTTGAAGTTTCTGAGGCTCCAGGAGGACTCAATCCAGAATGTGCTCCTGAAAAAGGCAGATTATACCGTCGATTCCTTTCGCGTTGCCTTTGAACTGCAACAGAATCCCGCATCAAAATTCGATTTTATGGATATACCGTTCGGACTCTCCAAAAAAGTATTTATGCATATTTTCAGGGAAAAAATCTCTTACCCGATTACCGACGCCAAGAGATATATGCTCATAGAGCATTTTTCAATCAGCGACAAAAAATTTATGATAAAATTTTACTTCAACCGGCATAACAGGTTTTACAAATATGAAATCGAGGGTTATGGATTTTCGGGTAATGATTTGAACGATATTGTCCGGCCGCAGGCTGCTCTCCTGCGCGAGCTGCTCGATCGGAAAATCGGTCCGCCGGACCGTATCTATCGTGTCGGTTATTTTGATATAAAATCAGGTATACTCACCCCGTATGCCAAATGGGAGCGTGAAGACTACTCTGCTGTTGTCGGTTACAGTATTTATAAACATTATTTCTTTACCAGAGAAACGGTTATCTGCAAGAAACTTATGGATGCACGGCGGCGCTATCGTTGATTACAAATATAATCTCGTATTATCTCGTGCTGATACTGCACAGGATATTCTTCCATTCTTCGGTTTCCCCAATGGGGAATGCATAGTTTGACACCGGCAATACTAATATACCACCGGTTGGAGCACCCTGTCACTTTTAAAATCCCGTACCGCCAATAACATAAAGAGCCCGCCCATAAAAGCCAACGCCACAAATAGCGACCAGATTGAAAGTGAGAAAAAGGTTGACAGAAAGGCATGAACAGCAACTATCAGGACCAGCACGAAGAGGTTAACAAAATGGAGTAAACGGGGATTGTTGACGCGGACTGCAAGCCAGGCGCCGCAGGCGCCGTTCATAAAACAGGCGGTACTGTAGAGAATCATCATCCTGCCGGCCGGTATGATATTCAGTATCAAGTCAATTTTTTCCCCTTTGAACAGGTATATTCCCACCGCCAGAACATAACAGATAAAACCAAGGACAATCGACATCGCAATAACAAATGCAATTTTACCCAGCAGTATAGCCGTACGGGATACCCCCGACGTTAACAGTATCTCCAGTGAGCCGCTTATCCGCTCCGCGGAAAAAGTCGTGTTGGAGAAATTGCCACTCACAATAACGGAGAAGAAGATAAGCCACAGATACCCCGCCCCTGCAAGGAGCGTCTCGATGTTTGATGACAGAAGGACACTCCAGGCAAGCACCAGAACACCATACACAAGAAATACGCCGCGATCGCTTTTAGCGAACCCTGTCCATTCTTTCCTGATTATCAGCCAGCTGTCTTTCATACCTTGCCCGTATAAAACTGTCGTATTGACTTACGAAAACTGCGGCTCTCCGGACGCACTTCAAAAACCGAAGCGCCTCGGGAAACCAGACAGGCGACAAGCGCAGAAATTTTCTCTTCGCACGGTTCCGATACCGTAAATTGAATATACCCGTCCGAAAGTTCCGCAGCGCCGCCTGTAATACGCTCTACATCCTTCTTGTAGTTCTCATTCCTCTCGGTGCGAACGTACCAGAGCGCCCCGTTTTTTTTCTCAGAAAAACCTTCAAGCAGGCTAATGGAGCCGTTCTCAAGAATACCGACGGACGTACATAAATCTTCGATAGCATCAAGCTGGTGCGAGCTGATTATAATTGTCGCCCCTTCCGCCTGAGCCTTGCGGATCATCGCACAAAACCGGTTGTAGGCTTCCATATCGAGAGCCGCCACGGGCTCGTCAAGAAAATATACCTCGGGCCAACCGAGGAAAGCACGGCACAGGGCACACTGCATCTTCTGTCCCCGTGAATAATATTTCACCCGTTTGGTGTCATTACCTATAGCGGTATCCGACCAGTAAAGGTTGAAATAATTTTCCATCTCCTGTTTAGAAACACCGCGAGCCCCGGCAAAAAAGGATAAATTGTCCCGAACCGTCAAATTGCCGAAAAAACCGTTATGCTCAAGAACCACTCCGACCCGGCGATAATACCCGCGCCGCTGTTCCGCCGGATTCATTCCCAACACGGTACTGGTACCACTGTCCGCTTCCAGCAAACCGAGCAGTATCCGGATAAGGGTTGTTTTCCCCGTGCCGTTCAATCCCACCAGACCGAATACCGTACCCGCATGCAATGAGAGAGAGAGATCCTGCAGGACCTCCCTGTTACCAAATTTTTTATAAATATTTTTAACAGAAACGGTGCATTCAGAGTCAGACATAGTGATAAAATGAGTTGTGAGCGAAGGTACGGCAAGGGTAATTATTGAAAATGAATTGTGAGATATGAATCAGTAAAATGATAAAAAAAAGTAAAACATTAGTGGAGCAAGCAATATATCCATTGCACCATTATATTTTTCATACAAAACTCCTGTGAGATTGAAAAAATCATAATAACGATATAATTTGTTTTAAATGAGAAAAGAGTAATCTCCAAAAGTATGAAAGTTATCATCGCAAAAACAGCCGGATTCTGCATGGGAGTCCGCCGGGTTGTTGATATGGCTGTCGATATGACCTCTAAATCGTCCAAACCAGTATATTCCATCGGCCCGCTTATTCATAACAATCAGACCCTTGAAATGCTGCGTCAGCGAGGTATCCGGATGCTCGACGAAGACAATCCGGCGCCTGAAGGTTCAACGGCCCTTATCAGGGCTCATGGCGTACCGCCTGCAATTCAGAAACACCTTGAAAAAAAGTATCACTTAATTGACGGGACCTGCCCGAAAGTGAAAACCGTTCACAAGGTGATACGGAAATACCGAAACCGTGGATTTTCCATTATTATCACCGGAGATAAAGGTCATGCAGAGGTAACCGGGCTGCTGGGATATGCCGGTGACGCCGGTTACCTTATCCAGACGGTCGACGATATCCGGCTTCTGCCGGATTTTAAAAAAGTCTGCCTTGTATCTCAAACAACCTTTAACAGAAATGACTTTGATGAAATTACACAGAAAATCAGAGAGCGATTTTCACCCGCGGAAATAGTGGTTAAAAAAACGATTTGTGCCGCCACCGACAGGCGCCAGACAGAGACGCGGGAACTTGCCTCGGCTGTGGACGCAATGGTTGTGGTTGGCGGTAAAAACAGCGCCAACACGCTCAGACTTGCAAAAATTTCCCAAGAAAGCGGTACACCGACACAGCATATCGAGACCGAGCAGGAAATCGACTGGGAGCAATTATCTCACTGTAATACCGTAGGAATAACAGCCGGCGCATCAACACCGGGATGGATGATACGGCGGGTGGCCGATCACATCCACTTTCTCGACCGCTCAACACGTAAAACCGTTACCAGCAACATTGCCCGGTTCTTTGAAATTCTGGCAAATATGAATTTTTTCGTTGCCGCGGGCGGGATAGCCATGTACTATGCCTCAAGTATATTCCAGGAATTACCCTTTCATTGGATTGGAGCGGCGCTTGCCTCCCTATACCTCTTGTCAATTTACCTGTGGAACAGCCTCGCCAGCATCGAAAAAAACAAACATCTTGATATCAGCCGCTACCGGTTCTATAATGCCAATAAAACCAGGCTGACCATTCTGGCCGTTACGTGTATTATGATTTTACTGAGTATCAGTTTCCTGCACAGCCCTCCACTCTTTTACCTTCTGCTGGTCCCCACTGCCGCTGGATGTTTCTACCAGTTTACCATCGTTCCCAAGGCTCTGAGAAGAGTAATCCGGTATAGTAATTTAAAGGATATTCCCACTTCCCGCGATCTTTTTGCGGCGCTGGCATGGGCGGCGCTCATCACCGGAATACCTCAGGCAATAAACGGAGTATTTATTGTAACCACCCCAACGATCTCTATCTTCCTCTGGACGTTCCTCCTCGCCTATATCAGATCACTCATCTTTGACCTGCGCGATATTGAGGGAGACAGAATAATGGGCAGAGAGACCCTGATAACCATTATCGGTGAAAAAAAAGTGCGGCGCCTTATCTTTTACGCACTTATGGCCTCATTCGCAATCCTGTGCTGCTTCTTTGTCCTTACTTTTTTCCCCTGCCGGATCAGTAATGCACCGGCATACACATTTCTGCTTCAATTGCCGGTTCTTCTGCATATAGGCATTTTCATGAAATGGCAGCACAAACTGAAAAACCACCTTTCAGCCCTGTTTAATATCCTCGCCGAAGGACAATTTTATATTGCAGGACTCGGCGCCTGGATTGTGGCTCTCGTAAGCGGATAACGCTTCGGCAGTGCTCCATCTGTTGCAGTGTTCCATCCTTTTTTTCAGGGAACCACACTTTATTTACATACTGAATTTTAATATCTTCGTAGCCGGGTGTCTTTGTGGCTAAGAATAATTTGGGCCGGAGCGGATAGACAGAGCTGTTAAATGTAATTTTTATAATATTCTTAATACCTTCAGTTACCTTCAGTTAATGGAGAAATTTTGAACCAATTTTCGTGTTCATACGACTATACAACCAAAGAATCACATACTATTTTTCATATTGAGAACTATACTTTATTATACAAAAACTATACTTACGTTACGCTTTTTCTCACTTTATATTATATTTAATAAGAAACTGATTAATAAGAAACTGACCTTGTATAAACTTGTATAAAAATGAACAAGCCAATGCAGGGGTTGTTTTACCAAAAGTACGATTGTAACTGAAGTTATGAACAATATATTCCAGTGGGGGCCACGTATGCTTACACGACCAAAAATCAGTTGTCTCTCTTTATTGGTTCTTGCCCTTTTCATCCTAGTTAATAACACTCATGCTCAGGTGGATACCACATTTGAGGATTCTCTATGCGCATATACCTGGAACAGCGACTACAATGAATGCCCTGATGTGCTGGACTGTATTTATCCTCTTCAATGGAATGATAAAACTGTTCAGGTTCCCGCAAATATAACACATATTTCCAGAGAAGGGCTGAAACTATGTCTGGATGACCTTGAAATAGGTGGTGAAGCTGATATTATTTATATAATGGATTTATCTTGGAGTATGTATAAAACTAGTAATAATGGTTCTCCAATACAATACCCCGACCCAGGATGGCAAAATGTTGGAGATCCGCATCGTATAAGAGACGACGCACTAGAAGCGGGATTTAATTTTCAACGAACAGATTATCCTCGATCGACAGCTGGGTATATTGGTTTTGGTGCTGATTTAATACCGGATATTGGCTCACCCTGGTCAGGATATTTTACTAATAATCATTTACTTCCTTGTGTAAATGTAGTTTCCGGACAGACTCAACTAGATCAAATGGTTACTGCGTTAAGAAATGACTTAGAAACAGACGGCCAGGGAACAAATTATTACGCCCCTTTAGAAAAAGCTCTTGAATGGATTAATAATTCCTCTATTACACCACATGAAGATAAAGCAATCATATTTATCTCTGATGGTGATATCTCTGTTGGTGATGAACCTGATGATCCTGCGTTTGTTACCCTTCTTAATCAGATAAAAAATGCGGGTGTTAAAATACACGGCATATACCTTGGCCCTTCTCTAAAGGACGATTTGGCTGGAATTGTGGATCCGACAGGAGGTACTTTAACGCTTATCCCACCAACGGCACCGGCAGACTCCCTAGCTTCAGTTATAAAACAAATAATTCAAAATGAGATAGACCCATTCGAACCCGTAGGAATATCTGTCAACAACCTTACAACTGGCAGCAATGCAACTGCTGTTTCATATACAGAAGTTGAAGACACTATTTGGCAAGCTATATTAAATAAACCGGTTGCTCTTAAACCTGATCTTAATGAAATACGCCTGAATTCAAAATTTACAACCCCAAGCGGCAAGGATACTGTACTAACCTTTAAATTTTACATTGATGTTGGAGGCGAACCCTACACCAACGAATGTTACTATTGCTGGTACAGGACCCAACTGAAAGTACTGGTCAATAATGTCCAGATAGATACGCTTACCTGGGAAAACGACGAGTATACTGTGCAGCTTGAATATTACGGCTATGATACTCTCGATCAGGTTGATATTGTCGTAAGAACAACCCGGAAAGGCGATTATGAGGTTATTACCATAACTGACTTTACTTTTGACGGTGAAAAATTTATCTATAGCGCAACCGTGCCTTTTTCTGTACTGACCAGTTCTCAGAACGCCACTTCAAATAATGGCACGACCGAATCCGATTATGAGGATTTGATAACCTTTTCATGGCAGCATCCGGAAGAGGTGTTGGATACTGCCTATACAGAAGTTATCGTCAGTGCACCGCCGAATAAGATTGAAATTCACGACAAGGCCGGTCAGCCAAGTTCTGCGACAAAATACCCGACCGCGCCGGAAGTTGATACTATTACCGCCGGGATACTGGCTGAACTCTATGCAAAAATTTTTGCCAACGACAAATGGCTTGACGATTACGAAAACAATCCTGATCTGTCAAAATTGATTACCTGGGATGTGGTCGATGCATCGACAGGTTTGGCGGATACCTCCATAGGCACATTAACAACAAACAATAATTCACACAACTCATTCTTTCCGATAAAAGCCTACCATACTGTTGATATAACCGCCTATCTTGACGTAAGCGGTCTCGGCACCATAAAAGAAACCATACGCCTGTATATCAAGCCGGGCGAACCGAAAATGCTGGTTATAGAAAATACCAACGATATTACACAGACCCAGAGTCTAAACGATCCTTGTCACTGGAGTCCCATAGAAATATTCGGTAATCAGACCGATATTACCGCATATGCCATTCTCCGGGACTCACTGGGTAACTGGGTGAACCCGGCGGAGCAGGCATTATGGTCTGTTGACGACACCTCGGTTGTAACGGTTGATCCCGGTCCGGACGACGAAGGAAATATCCATAAGGCAACCAGGCCCAGTGGGTTGACTCTGTTGCATGCGGTTCAGTCGCCCCTGCCGGAAGATACCGCTGTTGTCATTACGTATGAATACGACATTGACTCAATTAGAATCGTCCGTGTACACAATGGGGATACTGCAGATGTTACCGATTTAACGATGAACACCAACCAAGACACCACGTTGCATGTCATAGGACGGCGGAACGACTTCAATACGTGGATTCCGGTATCAGGGAAATGGGGTATTGATCCCTTTGCCACGGAACAGAACCCACCGGCGGCGGCAAACAGATGGTTCTTTTCACCCTCGCGTCCCGACACCGGCGTCATCTTTGCCGAATTCGCCGGGAATCATGATACGGTTAACTACTTTTTTACCGTCGGTCCGCCGATAAAAGTCACCTTCGAAATCATTACACCAGATTCCTTACTTATTGCCGGGGAAATCATTGAAGGGGTGGTATCCGTCATGAATGAAGACGGCCTCGTACCGGGAATATGGAAATATCCGAAAACCGGAAATGATCCCGGTGGTGACAATAAAGCAAAATATACCGATATTCTTGATAACGGTTTTGATGACCCGGTTAACCCGATTGATGACAAATGGGAACCGTTTGCACAAACAGAGGAGGACTCTGTTAATTTTAACAATAAGGAATTGAGTATAGTACAATGGTTTAACGAGGGTATAGACACCATTGACTTTGTCCTTTACTATGCCCCGATAGATGAAAGTCCCCATAAATTTACGGTCTATCTGGACGCATTGTCTGCTCAAACGGATCCGTTTGTCCTCAAACCGGGTCCTCTGGATACCATTGTATTGAAACCGGACACACTGCCAGATTTAACCACGGATGACGTTTCGTTTATTGTTACTGCAACGGGCTATGATAAATTCGGCAACAAACTGCCCAACGAGATTTTCTCCTGGAGTAACGACTCGTCACTTGTCGATTTCAATATCAATGCCCTATCAACACAGATATATATCGATCCGTCAAAAGCAAAAATAACCCAGCAGGGATATATCCACGTTAAAGGTACCAGTGACTCTACGGTAACCAATAAACTGTATCTGAAAATATTCGGTCCTTTACCGACTATTTCGCTGGCGTTAACCCGGGATATCACCGGAAACGGATTTCTTGATGCTATAGAATTAAGCTTCAACAAGGCGGTTAATATTCCGCCGGACTATGATCCGAGCCATATTATCGTTGAAAAGGAAAAGAATGGAAATATCTATTTTAGGGTTGACAGTCTGGTCCTGGCGGATAATACCGGTAAAAAGCTGATGCTCTACCTTAATGAAGATAATAAAAATATGTCTGATGATGAGCCAGAAACCGCATGGAAACCATACCTGACCATTGATGATCTGGACAGTATAAAACCTGTAAACCAACTGCAGTGTGAGGATGGTGCTGCGCCGGTCATATGGGATGTTTTTAAACATGTGAATGATATCAACGATCAAACGAAAGATGTGGTAACCGTCACCCTGAGTGAAAATTTTTATAATGTAAATGGGGCTAAATTCCTGACAGTCGGACCCAAACCGCCGGATGTGCTTTATGTGTACGAATACAACAGCACCACCGGTGATACAGTAAAGATTGACAGCATTCTGGTGGGTATTGAACAATTTGACGACCAGGATAAAGATTATACGGTGTTTAAAATGACCAACGGAAAGAATCTCCATGCCAACCACTTCATGAATCTGGAGCATCTGGTGGGGTATACAGCCGATAAGGACGGTAATGTCCCCAATGAAAACAACCAGAAAGTGCGGGTGCGGATAACCGGGGATATTGGTAACATTCAGATCGGACCTAATCCACTCATTCCAAACATAGTCTTTTTCAATAAACACAAGGATGATCCGCTTATCTATATCCCGAATGAAGAATTGTTTAATATTATTAAAACCAACGGTGGGGTCATGATTACTATTCCTCTTAAAGGAATTGTAAGTGCAGAAATGTCTATGATCGTATTTGACGCCGTAGGTAATTTGGTATATTCCAATAAAAGTGATGATAACATTCTTGACGATAACGAGGTGCCGGACCATCTGGTACAGGTACTCAAAGATGGGGTTGAAACCGTGCAATTCCCGCTTTATTGGCATGGTATTACTTCTAAGGGAATGAAATCGGCGCCGGGACTCTATAAAATTATAATATTTGCCAATGTAACAACTACCTCCGGGGATGAGAAAACGCTCAAAGAGCCGGTCACTGCAGCGGTCGGAAGGTAACGGCAGCGGATCACCTCTGCAAGAATACAAAAAGGGAGAATCGCTTTACGCGCACTCCCTTTTTCTATATTTGTTAAGTTGAATACTACAATATCGTGGTCCTGTTCCTGCCGCTCTCCTTGGATGTATAGAGAGCACGATCCACCCGATCAATAAACGTTTCAGGCGACTCTCCCTCCTTAAATTCAGTAATGCCGACACTTATGGTAACCGACAAGCCGCGAACCGCCCGATTCATCGCCACCTTCTCCCTAAGCCGTTCAGCCAGATAAAGGGAATTCCGGGCTGATGTTTCCGTGCATATAATACAGAACTCTTCACCACCGTAACGATATGCCCGATCTGTACTCCGCATCACGCCTTTAACGGTTCTTGATACCATCTTGAGAATCTCATCACCAACCGGATGACCGTAGGTATCGTTAAACCTTTTAAAATGGTCTATATCAAACATGATACAGGAAAAGGGATGCTGATACCGTTTCATACGATCGATTTCGGATCGGACATTCTCCTGGAACATGCGATGGTTCCATAAACCGGTAAGGCTGTCATGTGAAGCAAGCTCCTCCTGCCGCCGGAAATAGGAAGCCCGTTCAAGGGTAATTGATGTCTGTGTCGCCACAAGCCCTAAAAGATTCTGCTGTGTCGAATTATATACCTCGTTATAGGGACCTACGGCAATAATGCTGCCCTTCAACAGACCGCAAACGCTTAACCCGACCATACAGAGTGAACGCACATCCTGCTGCGGCCAGGCCCACCTGCGATCCCGGTGAATATTCTTGATAAGAGCAGTACCGGCCGGAAACGCACCGAAAAGATTACGAAGATAAATGGCGCTCGACTGTGGATTCCCTCCAAGATAAAACTGATCCGGCCAGGAATAGGCCACCTTCACGTCATCATCCAGACGAACCGCTATAATACAGGCTTTACAGGAGAAAAGCTTCGGAACCTGCAAACAGACTTTCTTCAGTATCTCACCCTCCCCAAGCGTATTCTCCAGTAATCGCGCTATAGTAAAACTCGCTTCCAGACCCCTGAGTGTCTCTCTATTCTTCTGAAACAGTTGCATCCGCTCCAGGCTCACGCAGAGCAAGGGCAGGACTGTAGCAAATACTTTTTTCCCCAACTCCTGTGAAGCGCCATCAATGTTGGCAAGACGGATAACACCGGTATCTTCACCGAAGAGAACAAGCGGAGCACATAATATGTTGTACTCACGGGGATCCTGATTAAGCGGGATATAATCCGGCTTCTTACCCACATCGGGAATCCAGATACTCCCCCTTTTGTACAGGCACTCCCCCATCAGACTGCCCAGCCGGGGAATTGCCGACATAAGCTGCGGTTTGTATCCCTTGCCGTACCGGTATTCAAAGATATCCTTCTCGTCGTTCAGCCAGAACACCCCGTAGTACCGCACCTTCAAATACTCGGAAAGAACATCCATGGTCCGCCTGAACAAATCGTTAAAATTCCCGGCGGAGGCAAAAACGGTCGAGAGCTCCTGGTATATCTGCCGCTCCGTCTTGCACGCATTCAATGTCTGAAGCTCATTCTTATAGGTCTCAACCGTACCCTTTAACCGATCGACCTTCCGCTCAAGCTTCGCTATCACACCATCGTTGTTACTCTTTTTTTTCTTTCTAAGCATAGTAAGTCTTTTGTTTTAAAGGGATTGTAACCGGTATTAAGATTATTGTACTTTAATGATCCGGATTTAACAACAGGATAAATAATATTTATTAAAAGGAAGCCTCTCACGAAATACATTTAAAATTATCATCACTATACCAGATGTGTCCAAATGATTTTAGCTGATATACAATTACTTCCCGTTATTCCCCGGCAGCATACTCAATCAGCAAAACAACAACTATTTTATATATGGTATGCGTATCGGTAAAAGCAAGAACTGACGCTATAAAAACGAACACCATGAAATTCAAACTCATATCAGAGTATACCCCGAAAGGCGATCAGGGTTCAGCAATCGCGGAGCTCATAGAGGGTATTAACCGCGACAGCAAGCATCAGACCCTCCTGGGAGTCACCGGCTCAGGAAAAACATTCACTATGGCAAACGTTATTGAACGGGTGCAGCTCCCCACCCTGGTTATTTCTCATAATAAAACCCTCGCCGCGCAATTATACGACGAGTTCAGGGAGTTCTTTCCGGAAAATGCCGTGGAATATTTCGTCAGCTTTTATGACTATTATCAGCCGGAAGCCTATATCCCCGCCACCGACACCTACATTGAAAAATCCTCCGAAATCAATGATGAAATCGACCGCCTACGCCTCAAGGCAACGAGCTCTCTTATGTCAAGGCGCGACGTCATTATCGTCGCAAGCGTATCATGCATTTACAACATCGGCTCACCCGAATCATATGCCGAGTCCAGTTTCTCACTTGCCGAGGGTGACTCTTTACTACGGGACTCTATTTTCAGGAAACTAATCACTATGCATTACTCGCGTAACGATCAGATGTTCGAGCGGGGAACCTTCCGCGTACGCGGCGACAGCATTGAGCTCTTCCCGGCTTACGATACCACGGCAATCCGCATCGAAACCTTTGGTGATACCATAGAGCGTATTACCAGAATACACCCGATAACCGGTAAAAATATCGCCCCCGTGCACAGCATCACCATCTTTCCGGCAAAACACTTTGTCTCAACTAAAGTAAGTATGGAGCAGGCAACGGCTCAGATAAGAAAGGAACTGGATCAGCAGCTCGCGAAATTTGACGCTGAGGGAAAAGTGGTTGAGGCCCATCGACTTAAGCAACGCACCTTGTATGACATCGAAATGCTTAACGAAATAGGGTATGTCAACGGTATCGAGAACTATTCAAGAATATTCGACGGCCGCGCGCCCGGCAGCCGCCCCTATTCTCTCATCGATTTCTTTAAAAAACCGTTCCTTATAATCATCGACGAATCACACGTTTCACTCCCGCAGATACGGGGTATGTATAACGGTGATACCGCAAGAAAAACAACCCTGGTCGAACATGGATTCAGGATACCCAGCACCCTTGACAATCGACCCCTGAAATTCGACGAATTTGAAAATCTGGAGGATTTTGTCATTTACTCATCCGCCACACCGGGTGACTACGAACTTGAAAAATGTGAGGGTGTAATAGTAGAGCAGATCATCCGCCCCACCGGCCTGGTGGATCCACCCATTGAAATTAGAAGCGCGGAAAATCAGGTAGATGATCTTATTGAGACCCTCCGCATTGTCGTCGAAAAAAAGGAGAGAGCACTGGTTGCCACGCTTACTAAAAAAATGGCTGAAGACCTGACTGAATACCTCGAATCACTCGATTTCAGGGTGCGCTACCTACATTCAGAGATAGATACACTGGAGCGGCCTGAAATCCTAAGAGAGCTTCGTGAAGGAGTGTTTGACATTCTTATTGGCATAAACCTCCTCAGAGAAGGACTCGACCTCCCGGAGGTCTCTCTGGTGGCAATTCTCGATGCTGATCGTGAAGGTTTCCTGCGTTCTTCCCGCTCTCTTATCCAGATAGCGGGAAGGGCTGCCAGGAATATTAACGGAAAAATTATCCTCTATGCCGACACTCTGACCCCATCAATAAAAAAGTCTCTTGAAGAGTCTTCACGAAGAAGAAATAAGCAATTGGCTCATAATAAGAAATACGGGATTGTACCCGAAACAGTAGTTCGAAAAATTGCTGAACCGATCATTCCTTACGAAAAGCCGGCTCCTTCTGAAATCCTGGCTACTGCAGAACCTAAATCTCCTTATCTGGACGAATGTAAAAAAAGAATTACCAGAGACGCCGACATTAATGTTATAATTAACCGGATGGAAAAAGAGATGAAGAAGGCCGCTCGAAATCTTGAGTTTGAAAAAGCGGCACGACTGAGGGACACCATTGCAGAACTGCGGGGCAATCACCGATGAAACTGGACCTTGCACGGGATAAACTAAAAACCGGTAATTCAAACGAGATTATCTCAGCATTGCATATTATGGAAAAAAAAGGCACTCTCAGCGATCTACCGACTATAATGCCCCTGACAAAACACGATAAGGCAATTATTCAGAAAACTGCATCAAACACGGTTTGTAATATTATCCGCGAAAAGCTGGTTACCAACTTCAATGATTTGGAGCCGGAACTCCGTAAGAAGCTCGGCACCCTAATAAGCAACCTCAACCCGTCAATCGTGACCGAAATCAGTAAAGACATCTATAGTGAAGATAACGAACGAAGGTTACGGTCCGTGCAGACATTGGGGCTGCTTAAAAAAAACCCCCAGATTCGCACAATTCTTGCCAAACTGGTTACTGACAGAGACGAAAAAATACGCGCCACAGCCGTTAACCTGCTGGGGAAAATAGTCGGTCCGCATGATCAGGAGATTATTTTATCACTTCTGAACGATAAAGATAAGCGGGTTCGGGCCAATACGGTTGAATCCCTTGAAAGCCTGGGAAATAAAAGAATGATTCCCATACTCCAGCGGTTTAGAAAGGATCCGAACAACAGAATTCGCGGTAATGTTCTCAAGACGCTATTCACGCTGGATAATATCGATATTAAACAGGATTTACTTGAAATGTTCGAAACGAATGATAACTTTATGATGGCTACTGCATTATGGGTAATTACACAAACGAAATTACATTCACCTGCAATTGAAGATGTTTGCGGACACTGCATGCTTTCTGATAACGAAATGGTGCTTGATAATGCAAGAAAAGCGTTGACCGCATTAAACTCACCACGTTCAAAAGGTTATCTTACTTACCTGAGTGAACTTCATAAATGATTGATTTTTTTAATATATCAAAAAACATGCCATTTTCAGCGTTTTTCGCACATTTTACAATATTTTTTATAAACCCTATTAAAGAATAGGTATACTGATACCGATAATAGTAATAAGAAGGAAAAAGCTCCTCCACCAGGGATGGAGTAAAAACGGGGGACATACCCAGGGACGGGCGTAGCTTCCAGGGACGGAAGAATTCCCCTATTTAAAAGGAACCGTTTTATCGGGGAAAGGAGGACGGGTATGAATATTCAGCCGGTAAATGCCGCATACGGAAATACCTACGGCGCTAAGAAACCGCAGAACAGATCCGTCCCTGCTCATAATGATATTAAAAAGGAGAAAGTGGAAATTTCGCACCAGGCTTCTGAAATACAAACGGTAAAAACTGTTTTAAACCAAATTTCTGATATCAGGCTTGAGGTGGTTAAAAAAATCAAAGCCAGGATTAAAAACAATGATTACCCCATTGAAAATAACCTGAGTGCAATCCTTAAAGAGATGATCCAGGGACATATTCTTAAACCGTATTAAGCCTCGATACAAAAAATACACTCTAAATAAAAAGGTCGGGAGACTTTGTGTCTCCAGGCCTTTTTATTCAGGGATAACAACATTCGTAACGTATTAAAAATCATACAGTTCCCCATATTTTTATCGGATAGTTGCATAAAATCTTTAACCTTTTTTTCAAAAAGGCAGAATAGTCCGCCTGCCTGAACTTTTTTACCGCTCTTCAGTGACATAGTTCATTCTTAACCTCTTGTAAAACTTAAAGTTAAGTTATTGGCATATCAATTGCGTAAATTTAAAGTGAACATCAGGTTTGTAATTATGGAAACAGCGCCAATTCATAACAATCAGCAGCCGAAACAAAACAATTCATCGCGGCAAACCTGGAAAGCTGCACGTGAATTTGAGGCTGTATTCACCTCATTGATGATGAAATCAATGCGGAAAACCGTATTTGACGATGGTTTAATTGAGAAGAGTCTTGGAGAGAAAATATATACTGATATGCTCGACCTTGAATACGCTAAAATTGTATCAAACAACGCCTCATTCGGTCTGGCTGAACAAATTGTTAAACAGATTAGCCAAATGAATTACCAACCGGGGATGCTCGCAGCATTACAAAATATCGGTAATCAGCCCTGGATGATTGATCACCGTATGGTTCCCGGAAACCAGACAACCTATGACACCGCATCGCTCAAGAAGCGGGTAGCCCACTGGAATGAATACATTGACGAAGCGAGTTCACGGTACACCATTGACAGGAGTCTAATCTCGGCGGTTATTGCGCAGGAATCGGCCGGAAATCCCTATGCGGTTTCACACGCAGGTGCGAAAGGACTTATGCAGATCATCGATTCCACCGCACAGGAATTGGGAGTAAAGCACATTTTTAACCCCCGCGAAAATATCATGGCCGGTACCAGATACCTGGACCGGCTCCTGAAAGAATTCGATGGGAACGAAACCCTGGCATTGGCTTCATATAATGCCGGGCCTGCAGCGGTTAAAAAATATAACGATGTACCGCCCTATAAAGAAACACAGAATTATGTCGCGCGTGTTCTGTCATTACGTGATGAATTTACACAACTCGAGAAAGCACAACAGATGCCGCAGAAGGAGAAGGGAGAATAACTATGGATCAGCATTTCAGGGAACTGAAAAAGGTATTGACAGAAGAACTGGAAATTCATGCAAACTGTGTTACCACAGCGACAGCAATGAATACCGCTATAAAAGAAAAAGATGTTGAAAAGGTGCAATGGCTGACTGACCAGTTTGATAACTTCATGGCACGAATTGAAATTCTTGAAATGAGACGCCTTGAACTCTGTGACTCTATAACGAAAGCAGGTAAAACGGAGAACCGCCATCTGAATCTGCAGAATATTATTGCGCTGGTTCCCGGGGAGGAACGCAAATCCTTTGAAGATATTCGTGCTTCTCTGAAAAAGAATATAGCTAATCTCGCAAAGATAAATACCGCGAATCAGCTTTTACTGAATGAATCGCTAAAAGCTATTGAAAAAAATTTTGAACTATTTGCCCAATCACAGACAATACCCTCCGGGTATAAACAGTCCGGGGTGATGGAACGCAAGTCAATTCGTAAAAATATTGTCAACCAGGTAGCATAAGAGGAAAAACATGGGTCTCTTTTCAGTACTTGGAATTGGTGTTCGCGGTTTGGCCGCTTCACAGCTCGGCATGGATATAACCGGGCAGAATATTGCCAATGCCGATGTGGAAGGATACTCCAGGAAACGGCTTAATATAACTGCAGAGTACCGTAAGGATGACTTCTACGGTGAGATGGGCTTCGGTGTCAAGGTCGTCAATATTGAGCGGGTTCGTGATGAATTTATTGACGAGCAGATCCGTGGACAGAATGAGGAAGTCGGCTATTTCGAGGAGATCGACCATACTCTCGAAGCAACCGAGAATATATTCACTGAACCTACGGAAACCGGTATCATGCATTTTATTGACCAGTTTTTTGACAGCTGGGAAAACCTTGCTAATAATCCGGCGGATCTGGCGGCGCGAACTATGGTAAAGACCAACGGAGAAATCTTAACTAATGTATTCCATAATATCAGTTCCGAACTGCGTGAACTTCGCCAGACACGGAATGATGAAATAGCCAATAAGGTTGAAGAGGTCAATGAACTGACCCATGAGATATTCAATCTCAATAAAGAAATAGCAGAAGTGGAAATATCCGGACAGAATGCGAATGACAGCCGTGACCGTCGGGATCTGCTGCTGAAAAAACTGTCAAAAATTATCGATATTAACGTTGTTGAAAACGATCTGGGTCAGGTGACCGTTACCACAGAAGGAAACATCCTCGTCTCACCGGTTGATGTGCAGGAGCTGGAGATTACCACCACCACCTACACCCGTCCGGACGGCACGTCATACAGCGATATCGGCGTCAGATTCAGCAATTCGAAACGCCCCTATCATCCCCCGGGTGGTGAAATGAAGGGTCTTTATGACTCACGTGATACCTTTATACCGGAATATGAGAACTGGCTGGATACCCTTGCCCTGGGACTCACGCAACGGGTGAATACACAGCACAGACTCGGTTATAATCTTATGGGATACAGCGGATTTGATTTCTTCGATCCGACGGCAACCGGCGCCTCAGACATTAACATTTCAGCAACCGTACTCTCTGACGTCAAGAATATCGCCGCAGCTCTGGGACAATCACAGCTACCCGGCGTAACTACCGTCACCGCAGCCGGCGCCCTTGATTTCGGGAACATCGGTCAACTGGACAAAACCAAAGGAGCTCTCTGGGCTCCCGGTGACCCGCTGGCGAATAAAGCAACGAACATCGTTCAGGGATCGGTTGTGGTATCCGTTGCGGGTACTGTTCTTACCGAGGGCGTTGATTACAGCGTTAATTATCAAATGGGTACCATCCAGATGCTCCACGGCGGCTATGACGGCAATTCATTTACCATAGATTTTTCCTATAATACCGGCCAGTGGGCAGGTCCGGGTGATAATAAAAACGCCATTGAGATTGGCAAACTGCGACATGCCATGACCATGGCACCCGACGCTCTGGGAAATCCGACAGCTACCTTTGATCAGTATTACAGTACCTTTATCGGCCGGCTCGGCTTTGCACGCAATGAAGCGGCGTCAAACCTCGAAACCAGAGAATTTCTTATTGAACAGTACGAGACCCATCAGGATGCGATTGCAGGGGTCTCACTGGATGAAGAGATGGCTGAATTAATAAAATTTCAGCATACCTATCAGGCCTCGGCGCGCGTTATTTCAACGGCGGATCAGATGCTTGACGTCCTGATGAACATGTAAAGAAATGATATCTTTCGTTGAGGAGATATATTTATGAGAATTACCTACAGAACGATTAACCGCCACATGCAGTATGTCATAGTTAACCGGTACAACGATCTGGCAAAACTGCAGGAACAGCTTTCAACCGGAAAACGGCTGCTGCGACCGTCGGATCAACCCACCGATGTGGCCAATGATCTGCAGATGCGCACAAAGCTAAAGCAGCTCAGCCAGTTAGAGAGAAACATGGAGGACGGCCTCGGGTTCATGCAGATAACCGACTCGGCTATGATGAGTATGGATAATCTGTTGCAACGCCTGCGGGAACTGGCCATTCAGGCATCGTCCGATTCGATGTCCGCCAAGGAACGACTCTATATCGCCAGTGAGGTAGAACAGCTTCTCAGACAATTTATTGCACTGACCGACACCAAGCATAAAGGTGACTATGTATTCGCCGGAACACAGACAAAAATAATGCCTTTTCCCATTGATGAATCCAAGGCATCTTCACCGATCGACTATCAAAACTATGATATGGTGTATTATGATGCCTCCGGTGTTCCACCGGGTACTCCGGTTCAAATATATGAGGCGTATGATCCTGCACAGCCGCCCACGCAATTAATACCTGTACAAAATATCATACCCGGTACGTTCAACCTTTATGCAAGCGGGGTACAGTATGTCGAAGGTGTTGACTATACGATAGACTATGCCGCCGGGACTATAACAATTCTACCGGGGCCCAATGCAGCCTCATTGTCTGTTGATGTGCTGAACGGTACGAATCCGGTAACATCGAATCCCTACTATGATTATAATGAATTCCGGATAACCTTTGAATATGTCGGTACCGGAAAAGATGTCTTCGGTCAACCGGTCGACAACAACGGCCAGATACTGCGTGAAATAGAAAGTGGTATTGTAACACCGATCAATATTACCCGGGACGAACTGCTGTTCGATCCGGCAACGAATAATAATATCCTGGAAACTATTATTGCCTTCGGACAGAGCCTGATACAGAATAATCAATCGAATATCGTTAATGCCATTACAAACATTGATATCGGTTTTAAGACATTGCTTGCCGCACAGGCAAAAAACGGCTCTCGTATTAACCGGTTTGAAACAACATTGGACAGGAATGCGGTGCAGACAATTGAGACAACCCGTCTTCATTCAGAGTTGGAGGATGCGGATCTGGCTGAGACCGCAACCAAGTTTTCCGTAGCCGAGACTGTTTACAATGCGGCACTGAGTTCGGCGGCAAAAATTATTCAACCGTCACTGGTCAATTTTCTCTAATACGGGGGAATATTTTACCTAGTGAGAGAAAAAAGTTTAACGGAAACTTAAAGAAAACCTTTAAAATAACCTGATAAACCGCTCTTTTACAGTTGGCACACTATTCGCTTATTTAATTGACGGCATGGAAGCTGGGCATGGTCATGAAGACCGGAGAGGCAGTCGTCATTCGGCTGCAGGGATGCAAACATAACAGGAAGGGAGGATACTATGCCTCGCATTAACCACAATGTACCGGCGCTGGTGACCGGACAAGCATTACGTTCTGCCGGACGTAAACTGGCAAAATCGCTGGAGAAACTCTCCACCGGATTACGCATTAACCGTGCCGCCGACGATGCCGCAGGATTAAGTATTTCCGAGCAGCTCCGTACTCAATGCCGTGGCCTTGCCATGGGTAACAGAAATATCCAGGATGGTATTTCGCTGTTGAACATTGCCGAAGGAGCGCTTATAGAAATCGAAGATATGCTTCAACGCCTTCGCGAATTGTCAATCCAGGCGGCAAACGATACGCTCACGTCAAAAGAGAGACATTATATTAATGTTGAGTTCGCTGAATTGAAAGTGGAAATTGACCGTGTCGCAAACGGCACCCAATACAACAGTCAGAAGCTGCTCAACGGCGACACCAATAGTCCCTGGTCTTCCGGCGGCGTCCTGCACGTCGGACCGAATGACAATCTGACTACCGACGAAATTATAATTACCATCAGCTCGATTACTACCGGCGGTCTTTCAATAGACGGCACGAACTGTCTTCCCCTGTCACAGACCGGTTCCGTCGCTGCAATAAGCGCGCTTGACCAGGCACTCGATTCGGTTAACCGGCTCCGCGCCGACCTCGGTGCAAAAACAAACAGACTCGAGCATGCTTTGAACAACCAGGAGAACCAGGAACAGAACATGCAGGCCGCAGAATCAGTGATACGCGATACCGATTTTGCCTCGGAAACAACGAATTTCACCCGTCATCAGATTCTGCAGCAGTCGTCAACCGCCATGCTTGCACAGGCGAATATGATTCCGCAGAGCGTCCTGAGCCTGCTCCAATAATACGCAAAAATATATGTTCCTTATCCGTACCGATTCTTCTGAATCACGGATAAGGGACTTTTCTTCTAAAATATTCGTGTACCAGTACTACCGGTTCATAACTATTATGCTTGCTATTGTATCAACCAAATATAATTTTATAGTTTTACGGTATTCACTTATTTACTGATCGTTGGGAGCCTCCGGCAATGACTGATATGTTTAAGGAACTTGTTTACGCAGAAGAAGATGTGATTCAATTCCCGGCCGGTATTCCAGGATTTGAAAAAAACAAGGCATTTGTCATTGTAAGCATCCCCGAATACACGCCGTTTGAATGGCTGGTGGCAACCGACGGTTCGGAGTTACGCTTCGCCATTATTAATCCAATGATTTTCCGCCCCGACTATGCACCCAATATCGTCAAGGAGCAGCTCCAGGATCTGCAAATAGAAAAACCTGAAGATATTCTATTATATGCAATTGTCACAATTAGACAAAACCCGGAAGAGTCAACCGCCAATCTGATCGGACCGGTGGTCATTAACAAAACAAAGCGTATTGGTAAACAAATTATCATCGAAAATGATAAATATACCACAAAAGAATTAATTTTAGGAAAGAAATAAATCATGCTCATCCTGACAAGAAAAACAGGCGAGTCAATTCGGATCAGTGATAATATAGTTGTAAAGGTGGTTGAGCTTGATAATCGCCATGTAAAACTGGGTATTGAAGCGCCACGCAGCATCGCAGTCAACCGGGAAGAAATCTACGAGCGCATTCAGAAAGAAAATGAAGAAGCCTCCGCTTCCGGCGGCAACAATCTGAAAGATATCGCCGATAAACTTCGCAGCGCCGGCAAACAAGAGTAAAAATTTCCCTACCCTGAATTTTTTTCCAGCATCCACTACCTATACCCTCTGTATCGTGTCTATTTTTCCCTGTTTTTTTCTGGTCCGTTATTTGCTATCTATAATGGCGCAAGCGGTTTCCCTGTTTCAGCTGGAAAAAACCGTATCGCAGCCAACAAGCAGGCTTATCATCAAGTCTGGATACTAATCGATGAAAAAGGGAAAAAAATGAAGAAGAAACAGAGAGAGATAATCACACCGGGTATCGGTATCGGCGATGTTTCAAAAATATGTGGTATCCCTGAATATACCATTCGTTATTGGGAGCGTGAATTTAAAAATGAACTCGCACCGTCACGCACCCCCGGTAAACAAAGGCGGTATCGCGACGAGGATATTAAAAAACTTCTTCAGATAAAAAAGCTTTTATGGACAGATAAATTCAGTATTAAAGGTGCAAAACGGATTCTGAAAGGCAATACGATTATTGCTGATATGATTAACGAAAAAAACACCACCATTACCGACACACATGATCTGGCTATGCAAATAGCACAACTCATCAATCACCGGCTCACGCACATGGAATCCGCTGCATAACACTAACCAGTGAACTGTTAGGGACAACATGATACACAGGGAATCAGTGACTATTGAAAATGCTGTAAAACCGTCTGCAATACTGCAGACGCTGAGAAATGATTATCGTAACGGTATAATCGGTAAAACAGATTTTCTTCTCAACGCCGGTGAATTATATCTCGACAACCATCTGCTGCTACGGGCTATGGCGCTTATACAAATGGTTGACATAGAGGTTCTGCTTCCCGAACAGTCGTTTCACTATATCCGGCTGAAACAGAAAATTGTCTCATTACCCTCCACGCAAAACAGCATCTGTACCCTGAATATGATTGTAAAAAATGAAGAACTGACTATTGCGGATGCGCTGGATTCGGTGGATACAATTATGGATGAGATTGTCATCTGCGATACCGGCTCAACGGACAACACGATACACCTTGCTGAACAGTATGGGGTAACCATTGTGCACGATCTCTGGCAGGACGATTTCAGCAGAGCCCGCAATACGGCAATCGAGGCCAGTACCGGTGACTGGATTTTCTGGATGGATGCCGACGATCGTCTCGAAGAAAAATCGGCAGAACCTCTCCGGCAACTCTGGCGAAGCGGCAAACCGCAGGGCGCCGCTTTCTGTATTGTGAATGAACGTGAGTATGCAGCGCCGGTTGAATTTATTCAAGTAAGACTTTTTCCCCGAAATGAGCGTATCCGTTTTGAACAGCGGGTACATGAACAGATAATGTTCAGTATAGCGCGACAGAAAATACCCTTCTCCCGTCATCCGGAAATCCGTATCCGTCATAACGGGTACCGAACCAATGAGATCCATATAAAAAAAGCGAAACGCAATAAACCGCTTCTCCTTGCTGAAATTGGGAAGAATCCGCACGATCCGACGCTTCAGCTAAGTCTCGCCGATTGCCTGAATATCCTCGGTGAAAACGATAAAGCAAAGTATTATTATTCCCGCATAACAATGAATGAAAAAAACTGGCTGGTTAATTCCGATGTATTTGTGCAGGCGCATATAAACCTGGCAAAAAGTTACACCCGGGACGGTGATACCTACAACGCAAAGCGATATTTCCTTCGCAGTCTGTATCTCGACAACACCAGAATAGAAGCGTGTTATGCATTGGGGAGAATATTTCTTGATGAAGGAAATGAAATAAAAGCGATGTTTTACTTAATGAAAAGTGCCCGCATTACTCCTCCCCTTCGTTTAACCGCTGTTGACAATCTGATAATCCGCCTCGAATCCATTTACTACTTAGTCGAACTCCTTATTGCCCGGCTGAGATACGAAGAAGCTGAACGTATACTGCTGCCCGCGATCAAAGCCTATCCCATGGTGCCCCAATACTATAACCAATTAGGCAGGATATACCGTTTACAAAATAAAATTGCCAGGTCAGCGCTCTATTTTACCATGAGTGCCGAAATCTCTCCGGAACGAAATGACCCGGCATATGAAGGTATGGCAGAGATATACAACCTGCTTGGTGATCCGGAAACTGCAGCACAATTTCTTCAGAAAAAAGGGAATAAAGATACTCGATCAATCAACATGCAGTACTCTCCGTAAGTACTTGAATTCGAAGTATATATTTTTTTCTTACGAACCGGTTGTCATGAACTACAGGCACAATAGTATATTCATATTCTACCGTATTATGTCACATCACATAATTAAGAGCATGTTAAACCATTTTATTTTTCTGATAGGGAGAAGATGGGGGGCAAGAGTATGCATACAATAAAAAATAGTCGTTCTGGTAAAAACAGAACTTTCAGCATTTACCACATCGTTTTGGCTACCGTTCTATTCTTACATTATTCGGTAACCGCTGAAGAGATACTAAAACAAACTATTGAGGATTACTTCTCAGAGCTGCAGAATACATTTACACTTATCGCAGGAGCCTCTTCGGTAAAAAGCACCAGTCTGTCACGCACTGAACGATATTTTGTCACTATACTGAAAAAAAATCAAACACTTTACTCTCTGGTTAAAACAAACTCAAAGGGTGTTATCATCAGTGAAGTAATCCGGGGACAGACACCTGAAAGAGATTTCCGGAATGTTGCAGACCAGCCCTGGTTCAGAAATGTATCGAGAAAACGTGAGGATCATTACGGATTCGTGAAAGAAGAGAAGACAGGCCGGTATTACCTCTTCTGGGGTAAACCGGTGTTAAAAGGGTCAAACCGCTTTGTCGGCGCCGTAGCCGTAAAAATCGATTTGTGGGACTGCTTCCATAAACTGTCTGCAGATGTTACAACACCGTTTCTCATTCGCCTCGGCAATAAAAGCCTCTATTCCCACAAATGGGAAAAAGAGTATAATTACCGCGAAGAATTACTTACTGTGCCAGGTGTCAGGAAAATTTCCGTCCGTATAAGAAAAACCGTACCAGCACAAACCACTGAGGATACAACCGCTCTTGGGGCAGTAAAAGATACAACAGTCTCCAAAACCGCACTGAATACTAAAGGAGAGAAAAAGAGCTCAAAGGGTTTCTCCTTCAAGAAATTGGGACTGTTTCAGAAGATTGTTCTCATCGCAATGATTATCGCCTTCCTGGTATTACTGTTCTATCTCACAAAACTGATTACCATTATCAAAGACTGGCGGCTGAGGAAAAAGATAGAAAAAGAGGATAATATGTTCAGCTAATGTTCCTGCTACAGGATACGTACAGCCAACATATTTACATACAGGGAGTAGTGACTGTTATGCCGATGTCCGGGAAAATCAAACGCATTCTTTTCCCCTGTCTTTTCCTTTTGCTCGGCATCCTTGCTGTAAACAACCAGATCGATAAAATCTTCTCCCGTATCGGTCTCCAGAAAATTACAGAGTCAACAATCCAGTATCTCCAGACATCATTCGACAAATCGGTCAAGGGATTTCTTGTACTTTCCACTATTAAAAGCGGTATTGCGGTTCTGGAAGGAACTGAGATCGGCGTTGGATTCAAGGTCGAAATCGGCGATCTGGTACAATCCGTATATGACTATGTTGATATCGCCTGGAAAACTTCCCTTGCAGGGAGTACCATCCTTCTTCTCATGCACCTTTTATCGACAACAATCAGCGCTGTTAACCATTATATCCTTGCGATCCTGCTTTTTTTTCTTTCGCTGGTATTCGCTTTACCCCAAGTCCTTGCCGGCAACCATACATTCGGGAGAATCGTCCGGGAAACTGTAGCCTTTTTACTGGTACTGGTACTAACGCTGTATATCATCCTCCCCCTCTCCATAGCGGGTGCCGCCTTTCTTTCAAGCCGTATCACACGACCTCTTGTTGATGAAGCAACCGGCGGATTCAGTTCGTTGCAGCATGAACTCTCCTCAGAATCATTAACCGAACGGCTCTTCAAGTCAGACGAGGAGGAGGATCTGCTCGGCTCTTTTAATATACCTCGACGGCTCCACGCAACAAAGAAACGACTGAGGGAAACCGGTACATGGCTGAAAACCAAAATGGAGGATATGGCCCACTGGACGATCAAACTGGTAGCGGGCTACCTGTTCGATTGCATCATCTTCCCCTTCGTATTCTTCTTCATTCTCTTCTCACTCTCTAAGGAAATTCTCTGGTATATAATCGGTATGCGGCGGGATAAAAATTTTAAAGAAGATCTTGCGACAATCCTGAAATCATATTACGGAAAGAGTTTATATGAATCAAAAGGAAACCAATCCCAGAATCCCTGAAACACATGTGGATACCATGTTCTATGAGCGCTGGTCGCCCCGATCTTTTATTAAGGAACAGATATCAAAAGAGCAGCTTCTTTCACTCTTCGAAGCTGCGCGCTGGGCACCTTCCTGTTTTAACGAACAACCCTGGTTATTTATTTATGCAGTTTCCCAGGAGGATCATGCACGGTTTCTTTCAACGCTGGTAGAGCAGAATCAGATATGGGCGAGAAACGCTCCGGTATTGGCTTTTGCAATCTCCCGCAGGTACTTTACAAAATCGGGTAAAGAAAACCGTCATGCGGCATTTGATACTGCCGCCTGATATCGCCCGAAACGAATTCCCGAATACACGGAAGTCATTATCTGCAGTGGCATATGAATCAAAGTTTCCAAAGACTTAATGTATATGTTATATTAGTGATATATTAATAATAATAGTCCATTGATCCTGAGATACCCTGCTCTGTGGATTTCGTAGCGCACTAAAGAAACTATTACTTTAAAAGAGAAATTATCAATGAAAGCACAAACTGTTCTTGCATTAACCATGGGCGATCCCGCCGGTATCGGACCTGAAATTACTCTGAAGGCTCTGGCAAATAACACCTTCCCCAGCGATTGTCGCCTGTTTGTGATAGGCGATCTGCCGGTACTTGGTCAGGCGGGTAAATGTATCGGAACCCCGGTAAATCTGTATGCCATGAGTTCAATTAACGACTATCAGGAAGGATGTATTAACGTTCTTGATATGCACCTCATAGCGCCCCGTGATTTTACTATCGGAGAAGCCGATAAACAGTGTGGCAAGGCTGCGTATACTTACATAATCAAGGCTATTTCACTGGCCAGGGAAGGGCTTATTGACGGAGTTGTAACTAATCCAATTAATAAAACAGCGCTCAACATGGCCGAAATAAATTTCCCGGGCCACACCGAGATATTTGCTCAAGAAACACAGGCCGAAGATTATTCCATGCTGTTCATGCTCGATTCCATTAGTGTCATATTTGTTACGACCCACTGCTCTATCCGTGACGCACTCAAACGCATCACAAAGGAAACGGTGTACAATAGTATTATCAGACTTAATGATACACTAAAATCCATCGGCCTGGATGAGCCATATATTGGAGTAAGCGGTCTTAATCCTCATGCCGGAGAGAATGGGCTTTTCGGCAACGAAGAAGAGCGTTTTATAGCACCTGCGATTAAACAGGCACAGGAGGAGGGTATTATCGTGGAAGGTCCTCTACCGCCTGATACGGCCTTTATAAAGGGCTTTGACGGTGAATTCGACGGTATCGTCTCTATGCTCCATGATCACGGATTTGTTGCCCTTAAATCACGCGATTTTGAACATGGTGTCAATATTACCGTTGGCCTGCCGATAATCCGTACTTCCGTGGGACATGGCACAGCATTCGATATTGCCGGAAAGGGTGAGGCTTCGGAAACCAGTCTGTTAGCTGCAATTTACGCGGCGTACCGAATGAGCAAAAAGAAAAAAACAGAGCCGGTAGCATAAAAAATAAGACGACATTGAAAGCCACCGGCAGCTGCGTTACCTACCTGTTTAAGATTATCGTCACTATTATCCGGTTTGTGGACAGTCACTGCCGTTCTAATCAAAGAGGGAAAGCTGCTCTCCCTCCTTTTTTCTCTCGCCAGGTGCATTCACGGGCCCGTTTATTGTCCTTCCTCCATAGGTGTGGGAATGCTTCCATTCATGGTCTATCACCTTATTAAAATCCACCCGTGGCACAAACCGTTCTTCAATAATCTGTGTCAGCATTCCCAGTTTTTTCAGACTGCGCAGTTTTTCTGAACGATCAATTTTGGCCTTATTAACTGCCTCTTTCAAGAAGGCAATACTCTTATCATAAACGTTAAGCGGTACCGGAAAGGGTGCTCCGTCCTTGCCACCATGGGCAAAGGAGAATCGTGCCGGATCATCAAACCGGTTTGGTGCACCGTAAATAACCTCGCTGACGAGCGCGAGCGACTGTAAAGTCCGCGGTCCGATCCCCTTCAGCATAAGTGCGTCAACAAACCGTGTAAACTGGTTCTCATAAGCCAGAGCAAGAACAGCCCCCAACCGCTTTGAGTTCACCTCCTTCATTGAAACCTGATGCGGCTTGCTCATTACCAGATGCCGCATCTCCTGATGTTGTTTATCCGGGTGCTGTCTGAGGAAATCAACTATACCGGCCCGGTTATCCTCAGCACGGCTGTCACTGAGATTGATAATAGCACCCTGATTGGTGCCGATAATCGCAGCATGGGGATCCGAAACAAAGGACCTTACCTGCGGAGAATGCCAGTGATACCGCCGTGCCATAGAAGTTACAGGATTCATTCCCTGCTGCACCACCGCCCACCGGCCGGTATCGGATACGATAAAACTGTGGAGGTAGAGATTGAAACCGTCCTGGACGCAGGTGTTGTCAACCTTGGCACTCAACTTGGACGCTACCACCAGTTCATTACCATTCAGCCCCGTGCGATCGGCGTGCTCAAGCAACTCCCGGGGCGTTTTTCTCGAGGATTTCCCCCGTCCGCCACACACATAAAGCCCTAGATCTCGTGACAACGGATTTATCGCCCGTTTCAAAGCTCCCATAACCGAAGTTGTAATCCCGGAGGAGTGCCAGTCCATACCCATGACACACCCGAGCGCCTGGAACCAGAAGGGATCGCTTAACCGGGTGAGAACCTCCCCGTTACCATACTCCTGCACAATGGCCTCAATAATAGCACGACCAATTACGGTCATCCGCTCGCCGAGCCATGACGGTACTCTCCCACCGTGTAATGGAAGATCTGCTGTGCCGCTGCGATGCATTAATCACTACACCTGGTATATAGTCAATACTTTCATTGGGTATCAGTAAAAATTATATCACTGGAATGGCTATGCTTTATAATAACAAATCCAATAACCTGGTATCAAATTACAAATTGTACAATCGATGGTAAATAACTATAAAATATCGCCAAACAACCGCGAGGCATTCTCAAAAGTCAAATCAGCAATCTCTTTAACTCTTCTTTTCCGAAGCCCGGCGATTGACTCCGCCACTGCGGGAAGAAACGCGGGTTGATTGTATGCGCATGCGTACCGATTCGGAATGGTATAGGGTATCAAATCAGGACTGTCGGTCTCTATTAACAAATATTCATCCGATACGGCCTTTGCCGCCTTATGCACCTTCTTACTGTTTGGATTGGTAACTGAACCGGAAAACGACAGGTAAAATCCCAGCTTCTCCAAAACAGGAACCAATTCGTGTGATCCGGAATAGGAATGAATCACCCCGCCGCCCCGCAATCTCCCGGTCTCCTTAACAATTGTCACGAGCCGCCCCCACGCCTTTCTGCAATGTATCGAAACCGGACGATGCAATTCCTGTGCAATTATCAGCTGTCTCCTGAAAACATCCTCCTGTAATTCCACATACGCACCGGGCACGGCGAAATCCAGTCCGCACTCCCCCACTACCGAAGGAACCGATCTGAGATTCTCCAGCAGTCTCTCTTCCCAATTATTGGAAATCCCTTCCATATACCAGGGGTGAATACCCAATGCCGGTACAATAGAGTCATACCGCTCAGAAAGCGTCAGTACCCGGTCCCAGTCCTTTTCACAGGTCGCGCAGCAGAGATACCGGCACACACCGGCCTTCACCGCTTCTTCAATTATCACCGGTACATTACTCCCAAAGCGTTTGCTCTGGAGATGACAGTGGGAATCGAAAAGTCTCATATGTTTATTAATTTAATTTGTGGGAAGGATGATTGAAAGTTTTTGAGGAATGTTTAATCTATTTTAAATTAAACAGGCTAATCCTGAATTTCTACATTTTATTTTGAACAATAATTGCTTTAAAAAGAGTTCTCCCCCGCACATCAAAGATTGTCATCGCAATTTTATCACCGTTATCGGTTTTCGACAGGATTATTTTTACCCTATTGCCATATCTAAGAATCTGTAATCCTTCATATGATTTATCAGAATGAATACTACCGGTCGGATCAAGCGGTACCGGATTACGCATCCACGTCAGTAGTTGTTTTGTATGAATGATCCGCACATCTTCTATGTCTAAAACATAATCAATAAACTCCTCAAGAGCCTCCTGTCGCTCTTTTACTGTTGCATTGGGTGCCTCCCACCCCGTGTTATTGGTGGCGTACATATCGCTGTGAGTACCATACAGAAATGGGCAACGGTTATGGAGCAGCCGTTGTCGTCAAAACCGGTAACCACAAACATCTGTTTCTTCTCCGGTTTCAAACCTGCCGGCGGATTTTGCATTGGATTCAGTGTATTTGAATAGAGGCTGTTACTATATCCGCTTCTGAATGATAACAAATAACAGGATAAATAAAGTACAAACAATAAACTCCTCACAGGATTACCTCACTCCTTTTATATATCACCTTTAATTTATTTCCTGTTAGAGGGAAAAAATAGTCTATTACTTCCTGAATATTTTCAGAATAATCAATAATAGGTCAACGACAGGATAGTGGATTAATTGTACTGATCTTCCTGCATGGATACGATTCTTGCATGTACCATTTCCATAAGCTCCTCTTTCGAAGCGTGCGCAATGGTTTTTTCGTTTATCGGATCTGAAATAACAACCTTAACGTATCCCGGCGTGAGATACCAGGACTTTTTATGTGCCACCTTGTCTGCCCCATGAATGAGTACAGGAACCAACTTAATACCGGCTTCCTTTACCAATGCAAAACTTGCCCTCTTGAATTCGCCGACCCGTCCGGTAAGGCTCCGGGTACCTTCCGGGAAGAGTATCATTGAACGATGCTTCTCATGAAGCTGCTTTACCGCTTTTTTTATCGATTCATGTGCCTTTCGTGCGTTGCTCCGATTAAGCGGTATATGACCCAGAGCACGAATTCCCTGCCCGAAAAACGGTATAGAAAAAAGCTCTTTCTTGGCTATAAAATTGATATGGAACGGAAGACTCGTGACAAGAATCGGAATATCGTATGCACTGGAATGATTTATAACAAACATATAGTATCCCTTGCTGTCAATTTTTTCTATTCCTTCCACTCTAATTCTGATACCACTGAAAAAAACAGCCAGTGTGCACCAGTTCCTCGCAACTCTATAGGAAGCATTGTAGGAAAAAGGCCGTAAACAGAGCACGATACAGGTATATACTGCAGTGCTTACTCCCAGCCAGAGGAGAAGGAGCCCGGTCCAGACCAAAAGAAATGGCAGTTTGATAATGTTGATTTTCTTTTTATTCACCAGACCCTCTTTCATTATACCTTACAGAATATGTTATAGAAATATAACATATGGAAAAAGTAAATAATTTCCAACCCTACAGTAATCTATAGGGAAACCTGTGCTTAGGTACCAATAACCTGTGCGACCCATTCCCTTGCCATTAATGTATGTCCTGCAGGAGTAGGATGTACACCGTCCGGTGCCCAGTGCGACGGTTTAGCCTTTTTAGATGCCTCGGTAAACAGAGTATCAAAGGGAACGAACACCGCACGAAACTCCTCTGCGAGCTTTTTTATGATCTTTATCTTTTCATCCAGGTTCTTTCGTAACGGTAATACCTGTTTTGAGACGTTCAGAAGAAATGGTTCGCAGATAATAAATTGGGGATTAACTGTTTCTCTTGTTCTTTGCAGTATTTGGTAATAGGTAGTATAAAATGTACTGTTATCAGCATCTCGTAAACCCTCATATTCCTGCCGGACATTATTAATGCCAACGAGAATTGAAACGATATCAGGCTTTAAATCAAGACAGTCACGCTGCCAGCGGTAATAGAGATCTTCAATACAATCACCGGAAATACCCCTGTTTATAAATGCCGGCTTTAACTCAGGGAATCGCTCAGACAGCTCAGCTGAAGCCATGGAAGCATAGCCGCCACCCATTTCACCACAACCGAAACTACCTCGAAAACAATCTGTAATACTGTCACCCTGAAAAAGAATAGTCATATCTTTTTTCAATTGTACCGGCATTGGAACCCTACAGGTTAAATTCCCTTTTTATGATATCTTTTTCTTTTTCAATCTCTTCTCTGGAAATTTGGTCAGGTATATCACCCACCAGATTAAGAAAATTATAGATTTCAACAAATGCCCAGTATTTTGGCAAAAGGCCATAAAATTTTTTAATATTCCCTACAGCCTGCTCCGCATTTTCCTTTTTTCCAGCTTTCAAATAGATTGAACAGAGGCCAATATAAGCATCGATATTTTGTTCAACAACAATGTTCAAACTTCGTTCAAAGCAATGTAAAGCATCCAGGGGTTTTTCCAGATAGAAAAATCCGCGCCCGACTTCATTCTGAATTTCCTGGCGGTGTCCATATTCCGCAAGTGCCCGCACACAATACTCTCCAAGCGCATCTTTAAATCCCAGCTCCCGCAGTAATCGCAGTAATCGAAGATAGGCCTTTAACGCCGCCTGCCTGAAATCAACCCCCACCAGAACCGCTTTCGGTTCCATAGCAATAAGCCGCTGTAACGTCTGCACAGCCCGTTTCTTTTCTCCCGTCAATTCCAGCGATACGGCAAGACAGTAAAGTACATCCGTTCTTTCCGGACATAATTCTTTCGCACGGGTAAAACAATCAATTGCCCGGGCATAATCTTCTGACCTGTTGGCACCGTTCCCCAATCCCATATATGCCTGGCTGGCAACCACAGGAAACTGCGTCCTGCATGCGGGAATATTTACAACCTTTTCATACCATACCTTTGCATTCTCCTGATCCCCCATAATCGCATAAGAATCGGCGATCTCAACAAATAATACCGGATCAGGATTGTTCTTATCAACTTCTTTTAGAAGCAAGGTAACATTTCTGGTTGCTTTTATTTTCATATCTTCAGGATCTGCATACCCATGATGCTCGATAACTACCTCAGTTATCACCATTTTCATACCTAACCGTAAGGCACTCGGCATAATTTGCTCATGTATCGACCTTTCGAAGCGTATAGAACGCAGATTGGGAAACATGCGAGCCTGAACAAATTCAGTACCAGTCCCATTCGGTTTCTGATTCCGCACAATCATCCCAAACACCTTATTGGGATTTTCTTGTTTTAATGAATTTATCAAAGGTATTGATTCCGCTGGAACGATATCGTCCGCATCCAGCCACAGTATCCATGGACATTGCGCCTCCTCTATCGACAAATTTCGGGAATAAGAAAAATCATCTCGCCATTCAGAGGGTATTACCCGGGCACCATGCAACTCCGCAACATGCAATGTGTCATCAACAGAGCCGGTATCCACGACAATAATTTCATCTGCAGCGGGTTTTATACTGTCAAGGCATCGACCCAGTACCGCTGCTTCATTCTTCGCAATCATACACACTGAAAGTCTTGGAACAGGTTGAGAACTCATGATGCCCTGTTATTTGTTCCTCTGTACTGATTTCTTTACCAGTTCACCGAAATCATCAAGAGAAAATGGCTTCAAAACAGACGATATACCCTGAAGGATTTCATTATCGGGTTTCTCTGCTTCCGTGTCAATAAGCACAATGAGACGGTTTATCAGTTGCGGATAAGAGTGTCTCAACGCGAGAAGAAGCTTTTCATCTTCTTTCTTATTGTTGTGGCAATCTATAATAATTAAATCGTATTCACTCTCACTGCTTTTAAGCTTACTGAAAAGTCCCTCTTCATTTGTCGCACGGACAATGGTTACCGTTGAGAAAGTTATTTCAAGAATATCAACAACCAGTTTATGAATGTGGATATCATTGCCAACAATAAGAATCTGAACCGCCATGGCAGAATTCCTTGTCGTGTTTCTTAAATCATGTTACTTTCATAAGAGTATTAGTTAAAAGATAGATGAGGAGTTGAAAATGTGCAAGACTGTTTAATGAATATTTGATAAGCAGTATATAAAAATCACTCAGGTCATTTTTCCTGTATATACTGCATTACCGAAAATGAGGATAACAACTTTTTTATGCCCTGTTATAAATAATTTTGTACAATTATATGTATATGTTGTAATTTATACTGTTTGAACACTACGAGTATTTTGAATTGGGGAAATTAATTATCTCTTGTAATAGTTACCTGTAAAACGCATTAAGTGATTTATCCATTGCATGATACTGCTTTTATACCCGGTATCTGAGGGTAATTCGTTGGTATATGGATTTATTTGATAAAAATAACAAAGATTTTGATCAGGATGATATGCCCTTTTATTTTCCCGATCTTACCACGGACATGGATAATAAAGGGGATATTCCGCTTGGCTCAGGCGTTATAACTGCCCTGCTCGGTAAAGGAGGTATGGCAAATGTCTATGAGATATGGAATTCGGATCTCGAAGTACACCGGGCAGTAAAATTAATACACCCTACCTGTACCGAAACTGAAAAGGAACGTTTTGACACAGAGATAAAAATCACCGCAAAACTGCATCACCCCTATATCGTAGAAATTCACGGTGTGGGTAAATGGAACGGCCTCTCCTATCTTGAGATGGAAAAAATAAACGGCATTACCCTTAAAGAAATAATAAAGGAGCGCGGTGCGCTACCGGTCGCCGTGTGCACTGCTATCGGTATCATGATATGTCAGGCGCTGCATTATGCCCATAACCAGGAATATATTATTTACGGCAAAAAATATCATGGCATTATTCACCGTGATCTGAAACCCAGCAATATAATGCTCTGCCAGGACGGTGTCGTCAAACTCATGGATTTCGGTATCGCCCGTCCGACCGATGCATCGTTCCATACCATGGACGGCACAGTGGTCGGCACAATTCATTACCTGCCGCCGGAACAGCTAAAAGGAGAGGTTATTGATGTCCGCACGGATATATATGCTCTTGCCGCAACATTTTATGAAATATTAACCGGTTTTCGCGCATTCCCCGAAAACAATCTGTCTAAACTAATGGGTGAAAAATCAAAAAACAATTATAAAGCCCTTTCTGAATTTAACATTAAAGTTTCCGGGGAATTAAAACATATCATCCATAAATGCATGCACCATAATCCGGAAAAACGCATACCAACCGCTGAAGCGCTCCTTAAAAAACTGGAGAAAATTCATAATAATATTACCAGTGAAACACCACAGCAAGTTATTAAAAATCTCGTCAACTCCCGTTCCTATGAAAAAATAATAATTACTCCAAGAAGTCATCTCATACAAAATAGTATCATGGCTGCGCTAATTGTACTTGGAATCGGTATCTCTGTTCCACTTCTACGCAGTGCAGTCAGATATACCCGCAATCTGTTCGCTCGACAAACAGAAACTCAAAATAAAAATACTACCGATGAAATGGATGCTCTCGCAAAATACCGGGAACAAATTGAAAAAACAAAAACGGACATACCGGAAGAAAAACCAAACACCCGTACAATTCCAAAACCTGTTAGTATAAAAACAAAGCAAACAATAGAAAAAAATAATGGGCCTTCTGAAAAGTCTGAGCCGATTGAAGAAAAAACGTTCATTGATACCTGTATTGAGAAATACGGGACAGAGAATCTTATGGATGTTCTTGTTAAGGCAGAAAGGGCCAAGGAATATCCGGACATGCTGCGTGTATACGAAAAACTTCCTGAAAATGCCAAAGAAATGAAAAAAGTTTTAATGCATAAATTACACGCTTTATCAGGGTTGAAGAAAAAGGGTGAACTCAATACCTTTCTAAATAATCATATCATTGAAGATGGCGAATATTACCTTGAAAAGGCCAAGCAGGCTTTTAACTCGAACAATCTGGTTGAGACGGAAAACTATCTTGCGCTCTCTTTACGAACACCTTCGGAATTCATTGATAGAGATGTTCTGAAACAGGAGGTTTATTACTACCGGGCTCTCTGCGCCACTGAGCGCTTTGATAAAGAACCTTCCGAAGAAAATTATAAAAATACCCTTGGTAGCTGGCACCAGCTGAAAGCTGAACTGAAAAATGATCAGCAGCATTTTTATTATAAAAAAGCAATATCGGAAATGCAGAGGATAGGAACAAAATACAGGGCAAACAAAGGATAACAATGCATTTTTCAATACACCCGTCATTTTTAATTAAGTGTGTCGCCGGCGTTCTTGTTATTAATGCCGTGATTTGGGGGAAGGAAGCCAACCAGTCGGCATCCGAATTTGATACCCTGGCCGGTCCCCTGCCAAAAATTCTCAGATTCCGGGGCAAGCCCTACTATGTCGTTGCTGATATTGAAGTACCGGCGAACAGAGTGGTGACCGTTGAACCCGGAGTGGTAATCCTCTTTAGAAATTTTACCGGTCTGCACGTTACCGGTAAATTAATAGCCGAAGGTACCGGAAATTTGCCTATTGTTTTTACTTCCGAGAATAATAAAAAATACAATCCCAAGAGTTTACTTATGCCAAACCCTTATGACTGGAATGGTATTTACATCCACGATGACGCATTCGGGACCATCCTGACCTATTGTGAGGTTTCCTATACCGTGTATGGTATAATCTCCGACACAAAATACATTAAACTGGATCCCGTGACATTGTTTGAGAACGGTAAAAGCGACCTGATTATCGAAGGGAAAGAACATACCGTTACCGGCAATCCCTATCACTATACGCTTTCAACAAAGGATGTCAACAGGGACGGCGTGCCGATTAAAGTGCTGAAAGACCCTCTGATGCAGCGACGAAACATCCTGAGGTATTCCGGTTTGGCTGCTGCAGTCGGTGGTTTCGGGGCAGGCATTTACTATGCCGTGCAGTTCAGCAATTCATGGGAAAAATGGAAAGAAGTAAACGCGCCGAATCCTGATATATCCATTCTTCAGAAGGGGTCAGAATATTACGAAAAAACACGTGACAGAAAAAACAATGACCTTTTGCTAATGTGTGTTGGAATGGGAGTCGGACTGGTCGGCTCACTGGGATTTACATTTTCATTCACCTTTTAACCATGAAAATATCATGATTATAAAAAAACAGAAAAAACAGGTTTTTTATAGTTTCCTTCTCATGGCCCTATTCCTGTCATGTGTGAACGAATATAATCCCTTCAAGGATATGTCCAATGTAAAAATTATTGTTGAAAATTGCTCATTCGTTAAGAAAGACTCC
Organism: uncultured Fibrobacterota bacterium; assembly: GCA_964543525.1. Taxonomy (GTDB): domain Bacteria; phylum Fibrobacterota; class Chitinivibrionia; order Chitinivibrionales; family JANQEN01; genus CBDVBE01. The sequence continues at coordinate 44,004 of CAZIYW010000022.1, forward strand.
GTAAAACTTTTCAGTGCGGAAACCTTAAGCATCTCCCTGATATTGAAGGAGCATATCGATTCATTTTCAGTAATTGCAGAAAAAAACAGGTTATGGACAGATACAACCGTCCATAAAAACAGCGGCCTGCATAATACCTATTCATTTATCTTTTCCTTTAAAGATACCGGTAATGCTGAAATATCTCTGTTTCTTTTCCGTGATAACGAAACCAACTATTCAGAAGAAATCAACCGCAGAATCTATTCTCCGCTCCATCAGGAACCGGTAATCGGTACATTTGAGGATTCTATCACTCTGAGCACTCCTCCGGTGGATGATCGTGTGAAATATCACTGGGATTTTGGAAAAGGTACCGTGTATTGGTCCTATACACCGCACCTGAAATGTCTAGTGACTCAAGCGACGGAGGATTCAACCGGCTGGCTCTGGGTTTCGGATGAATCAGAAACACATCATTCACCAAGATTCAGTTTTACCTTTGTCCTCAGAGATACAACAGCCCCGCGAATTACCTGTCTGGCTGAGCACATGGTCGGCACCGATACGGTAAAAACAGGAGATTCTGCTTCCTTTACACTGAAATTTCATATCACAGACAGAATCAGCGATCCGGTAAAAAATGCCACTATCAACGATAGACCGTTTAACTATGTCGATGCGAGAAACAATATATACACAACCGTTCTTGAAAATATGAAACAATATACACCCAGTAATCCGCTTCATGTATATATCTATGCGGAAGACTCTGAAATCTCTGTAAACAGCGCCAGGGATACGTTTTATGTTTACTATGACAGCGCCATAGACCCGAGTCCGAAAACAATATTAGTTATTAATTGGGTTAATGCGGATACGATATTTACATCAACAACACTTTACTCATTAACCGGTAAAGTTTACAATAGTGAGCATCAACCAATAATGGTGAATTTAATACTCAATGGACAAACCGATACAAGCACCAAGATATACAGTAACGGCAATGGGGAATGGGGGTGGCAGGTTACTCTTCAAAAGGATACCATAAATCCAATTATTATTACCGCACGTGATACAAATGGGATTATCCAGGCGCAGGAAAATATTACAATCTACCACGATTCACACTTGATCGATACGGAAAAACCCCTAATAATTCTTGTCACTGTAGAAAATATGGATCCGCTCACATTTATTACAGACAAAATTAAACCGGTAATTACTGTAACAACCTACGACAAAAACAGCCCAATAAAAGAGGTTGTCATCGGCAAAGATACAATCAGGGATAACACCGGGTATATCTGGGGTGACACGATCACGCTCCTGCACGGGAAAAACTCCATTAAGATAATCTGCACCGACAGCGCAGATAACAGCAAAGATACTGTCATCACGGTATATCACAACACTCTGCCTTTTCTTACAGCGGGACCGGATTACCCTTACTATATAATCAAAGGAACCTCCTATTCCGACGCGCTGAAATCCAACGATTTTGATAATGACTCTGTCGTAATAAGCATTGCCGATACCACTGTTCCCGGACTGTCACTCAATACTCTGACGAATAACTCCGCGCTCCTTACCTGGCAAACCGACAGTCTGACAGCGGGTATCACCACTATTTCATTACTGCTGCATGACGGATACCAGGATACCCTGCTGAAGTGGGAGTATGAGATTGTCGACAGCCTTGAAATTTTCTTACCCGTGCAATTCAGGACAACCCTTGCCGATTTTCCGAAATACCTGGTCGCCGGTGTTGAACAACTGGCATGTACCTTATCGGTGGTTGATACTACCGGTAAGAAACCGTTTCAGTACAGTGTGTATCTACAGTCACTGGATACATTTCTGCTGACCCAGGATGCGGACAGTGTCGTGGAATGGTCACCCTCCGTTAAAGACACCGGCACTCATCAACTGGTGATAACGGTCACTGATGCCGAGAATACTCATGATACGCTGCTGCCGGCACTTACCGTAATACCGGAAAACCAGCACAACTGCTCCTTATCCGTTGTCAGTCTTAACCCTGCTGTTCAGATTGATTACAGTACTTACACTCTCGACCTGACGGGACTAACCGATACAGTACTTCTTCTCTATACCATACATGATGAGGACAATCCGCTCACCGAGCACTACCATGTAATAAAAAAACTGGGCAATATTTCTGAATCCTTTGATCCGGATACCACCAGCTTCACCGTTGCAGTAATACCGAAACCCGGTAAGGCGAAGGATACGCTTACCGTAACGGTACTTGATAATACCGGCGTACCTTTTTCCATTCCGCTTATTATTATCCAACCGCCACTTTACCGCCCCGAGGATATAGGTGACCTGTTAAACTGGCTGGATACATTTGATTCAAAGAAATTATTGAACAACCCCGGGAGCGGGAGGAATCTGATCGATTCTATTTCACTGTGGATAAATAACATGCAATTGAATAATACTGAGCGAAAAAATATTGAACGATACCTTTCACATAAATATGGCATACAACTTAAAAAATAGCGTTCTGGATACTATGAAAAAGCTGCAGACATACATAGCGATACTCCTGCTGCCGGTATTACCGGTCTGTATAGACGAATACAACCCATTTTCGGATCTTTCAAACGCTATAATGGTCATAGAATCAAAATCATTTACCAATGGTGAAAATATTTCTATTTTCAGTGCCGAAACGCTTTCCGTGTCGCCGCTTATTGATGATAATATCGATTCTTTTTCTATCCATGTTGATGATAACCGTTTATGGTCCAATGGTGATACGACAATTTATAATACCGGATCACTCAATACTCTCTATACATTTTACATCTCTTTCTATGATACCGGATACAAGTATATCACAGTTACAACCTTCCGTAAAGACACACTGCCCCACATTGAGAAATATCAGGTGTATGCATTCTCGCCTCTGAAACAGGCTCCGGTAAATGGTTATTCCGGCGCCATAAAAGGTTCCATACAACTTTCTACAGAACCGGTAGCGGATTCCGATGTTCTTTACCACTGGAATTTCGGTTCGGGGCTGATTATAAAGTCATCACAGAATGTACTTGATACCAATATCCTATATTCAGTACCCGATTCACTCGGCGCTGTATATGTCACTGACTGGAATGAACAGTTTCAATCACCGGTCTCCCCTTTTCGTTTTTCAATTCTCGATACAATTTTCCCCACCATTCTCTGTACAAATACTGACTCAATGATAAATGACACTATTATTACCGGAGACTCGATATTCGTATTTAAAACGCAAATCTATGATCAGGACACTATAGCGGTACCGGTTGACTCAGCCACGGTTGACGGTGAGAACTTCGATATATTTTACGAAAAAAACAGGATATACTCTAAATTTTTCTATAATATGCAGTTATATAAAGATACGGCTACAATGGTTACCGTCACTGCAGTTGATAACCCTTACTTTGCCAATACTTCCAGAAAAACCTTCTGGTTACGATACGATTCAACAATCCAGCAAATCGGTGGAGTCGAAATTGTCATCAACCATATTTCCGATACGACAACAACGGCAAATCCCAGCTATACCATCTCCGGCAGGGTGATTAATACAACGGGAGAAACGATAATACTCGAGGCTGCGGTAAACGGGGTACCTCATAGTATAAAGCATACAATAGCCTGTCTTGATACCGGCTGGTACTGGACTCTTTCTCTCAATGAGGGGAAAAATTCAGTTATTATCTCGGCTAAAGCATTAAATGAAGCAATTCTTACACAGAAAAAAGTCACTATTTATCATGATCCGGACTTTATAGACTCCATCGGTCCTAAAATATGGCAGATTTTTGCCGATAACAAGTTATTCACCGGACAACCGGTAATCGTCGACACCTCCGAAATCGAAATAAGGGTGATTGTATTTGATGAACACTCAAAAATTGACTCTGTTACTATAAACGGTGTTATTGCGGAACGCAGGGAGATGATAAAAGTTATACCGCTTCAATTACAGCTGGTCACCCACCTCAGAACACAGAAGTAGTAATCCATACCGTAGACGTTCATGGTAACAGTTCTGATACCTCTCTTTCGGTTATCTACAATACACCTCCTTTCGTAGTGAGAGATTACCTGCGAAATCCCGTTTTGCCAATCGGAGCACTCTACCGGGACACCATTTATACTATGGATGCACAAACCGATTTTATTCATATTATTTTTGTTAATCAGGGGCAGTGGCAGGTTTCCGGAAAATTTCTATCCTTTACCCCTGATTCTTCCCTTATAGGCAAAGACAGTATTCAGTTTAGAATTTCCGACGGTTTTCAGGAGGACTCCATTCTCCATACCTGGCACTATGAAGTGGTGGATACCATGCCGATTGATTCGGTTAAATTCTCTCCCGATCTGGGCGGTCAATTGCCTGTCTGGATGATCGCAGGTGAAGATTCAATGTCATGTAAACTCACTGTTATTACAGGCACTCCCCCCTTTCGTTTTAAAGCGCAAATAATAACCCTTGACACTATCATACTTGACAGCGTGACCATAGACTCATTCACATGGGTACCGGAACCGGCCGATACCGGAACCCATATACTCAAATGCACCGTAACCGATTCGTTGCATACGCAGGACCTGTTCATCCACTCATTTACCGTACTACCATTAAACAACGACCCAGTAACGCTCGAATATATCGTTAAACCGGCGACACTGTTGAGTGGGGACAGCATAGACCTCGGCAACTACGATACCGCCCTGGCTATTTTCACTGTAAAGGACAATGACAACCCATTGACCGAAACACATACCGTTACCATAACGTCCTCCGACGGTATTTCAACCTTTACGCTTGACAGCTTGAATGACAGCCTCCAGTTCACACTCACTATTGAGCCGGAAAAGAATAAAGAAGATGAGCAGATTCTGGTACAGGTGGTTGACAGTGACGGCAATAAGGCCCAGCAGATTCTGAATGTTATATACCCGAAGTACTATGAACCCCATGAGATAGCAAACCTGAAATACTGGTTCAATGCGAGTGACGACACGACACTTTTGGATAATAGCGGCAATCAATGCGGAAACGGCGATTTTGTGGCAACCTGGCAAAACAAAGCCACCGGAGGAAATCCTTTCATTCAAAGTATTCAATCATTATGTCCTCAATATACTGTGGGTTCAGTATCTTCCGTATCTTTTCAAAGTGCGGAAAAGAGCAATATGTATATCAATGACGAAGGCAACTGGATTTCAGACCTTTTTCAGGTTTTTATCGTAGCGAAATTAACCGGTAACATACAGGATAGCTTGTATACTCTTTTATCATCAAGCAGTTTTACAAAATCGTTTAATCTCGGAGTTATACATGGAAATGTTGGGGTATACAGTACCGACGAAACCGGTGAAAACATTAGCTGCAGTAATATGCTGTCCGTGCTTGAAGATTCACTGTACATCTTCACCTATTTTGTAACCTCCCATCGCACGGATTTTACAGTCGGATTAAATGGAAAGCTGGATAATACACTCCCTCCCTTAAAAACAAATGTAAATAACCGACTCCTTGTCGGTTCATATCAAACAGGCGCTATTCATGATACCTGGGAAGGAAATATTGCGGAAATAATTTTTTATAGTGCTCCAATGGAGAATAAGTACTATCATGGTTTGATGCAGTATCTTTCAAGAAAATACTCTATCACCCTTTTCAACAAATAGGTATTCTCTCCGATTATTTAAAAATTACCTTTCATTATTCTCTTGAATAAATAAATTGTAACAGTTTATATTTTAAACAACACTTTATATTGGAGAATCAATCATGCCAAAAAAGAGAAAACTTAAACGGGTACATCTGATATACTACCTACTAGTCTTTGATAATAATACTGATAAATTAATAGGCCATATAGTCGACATATCAACAAAAGGCATTAAACTGATGAGCAGGGAGGAGATAACACCGGGTGAAATCTATAATATTAAAATGATCCTGCCCGAAGGTATAGAGGAAAGCAGCAGAGAAGTCTTCTTTGAAGCAAAGTGCGTCTGGTGTAAAAGCAGAATGTATTCAGATTTTTACGGCAGCGGATTTGAGTATCACAGTATTGGGGAAGATTACGCTCAGATAATTAAACGTCTTATTGATCAGTTCGGGTATATTGAATAAACCGCTCAACCAGAGTTCCGCTGACACTCTACAAGGTAAATTTATTTTATCCACTCGAAAAACCGTACCCAACTAAAAAAGGATAATGTCGGCTACGTTATCCTTTTTTAGTCGTATCGTACACGGTTATTGAATTTATTTCCAATCCGGAATCAGAATTCTTTTCCAGAGTGGAGTTGGATCATGCTGGACCTTTACAAAAAGATACCACTCTCCTTCGAGTTGACCCACCAAAAATGTTCCCTCATTGAACCCAACGTTGGCTGTAGGAGAGTCTGGTATTGCCGTATTAATATAGTCGGTGCAGAAATAATTTGCCTCGCAATTCTGCTTGAAATCTGCGTACAATCCTCCAACACCTAATGCTTGAAATATATCACCTTCGTTTAACCTAATTCCAGTATTACCCGGATTCATTGTAAAACCGTTCAATAAATCGCCAACATCACCTCCGCCAATTTCCTGCCATTCTCCTTTATATCGCACATACGACTTGTTATCATCGCCATTTTTGTATGCATCACCGTCTTCAAAAAGGCCGGCATTCTGTATTTCCTCAAAAGTTGCATTATCTATCAATCCAAGCCATTTCATAGGAACCGGATCCGGCTTTTGAACATTATTGCCCGGTTCTTTACCATATACAATATTGCCGTTAAGATCCTTCACAACTATATTTTCATTAACCTGCCAATCCTGGCCGGCAACGTAAGACCAGTCATCCGTCTGTTCCTGTTCATACCCCCAGTCATACACATAGCGCATACCTAATTCCAATTCATCATAGTTGCCATTACCTTCTAATATATTGTAATTGGACGACGAAAACGTTATGACACACTTTATATTTGCCTTTTTATCACCGTTGGTAAAAGGCGGGTAATCTTCAAAGCTGGTATAGACGCGTGAATTGCCGTTACTGAAATACCAAATATCAGCCGTATATTGATTTGCTACATGGTCAGGTACATAAAAGTAGTACTCAATGATATAATCCTTTAAATGGAGCGAGTTTGAACTGATATTTTGAATCCGTATACAGGGCTGTATCCAGCATTTATCGGAACTTACATTGTCATGAGAATAGATACTGAATTGTGCAAACGCCCAAAAAGCGTTCAGCAGGATAAGAACAACCACTAAACAGTACTTCGACGTGTGTCGCATAAAGCCTCCTCGGGGTTATTGTTTATTGATATGGAATATATGGAATATGCAATCAGCTCAACTTATCTCAGAATAAAACCTCCGGAACTGATTGGAAAAACCAGAAGCGACAACCTCATGTTGAGCAATGTGCATACCCTCTTTTCTGAATAATCTTTTTTTTCGTAACAATTTTAAGCCAGCTTACCGCTTACTTTGAGAGGGTTTAATAATACTGTATGTGACCTCCCTTTGATATAATGTGTTTCTTGACAATAAATACTGCTACTCAAACGCACTCTTTTCATTATCTTAAACAGAATAGTATACGTAATAAATAGCTATAAACATCCCACTCCCAAAACGTAATAAAAATATGCTATCCCATGCAAAAAAGCAAAAAAAAGTGTATGCTATTATTAAAAATTTTTAGTAGCGTAGAATTTGGGAGACCTGCGCCATAATCTGATACCCTGGA
>CAZIYW010000023.1:0-50173 GCA_964543525.1 uncultured Fibrobacterota bacterium
AAGAGGTAAATATGCCTTTTTTACACTGAATTTCTCCAACAAAGAAAATGCTATGGATATTTTGGCTGCCAATGGGGTGAGTAGTTACAGATAAAATAAGAAACATATCTGAATAATTATTTTGTTTTTTAAGGAATCTTCATATAATTTCAACATAAACACCAAATAACGGTGTTTATCTCGCAGAGGTAATTATGAAAATCAAACCAATCAAAACGGAAAAAGGTAATAAAAAAGGATTAAAGGAGATCAAAAGGCTCTGGGATGCTGAGCCTGGTACCTCGCAATGGTTATCACGAAAAAACATGTACCGTATTTACAGGATATGGACGAAGATACCGGAAGCCGGTTTTTCAGGATAACGCAGAGAACCGCCGCAGCCATTCGTAGGTCCGGGGTGGTGTGCGAAGGCATATATTCCCCCGGTATAAGGGTGATTCATTCAGGCTTGAAGGCGGCTGGGACAGGAACCCTTCCCGGGAAGAGCTTGATAAAACTGCATCATTAATAAAAAAGGCGTACGAATCATTATGGCATTGAACAGCTATTATCGTATTTTAAACCGGTTACTTTTTGCCTGTTTTCTTCTTGTACAGGTAACCGGCGCCTGTACCACCTTCTACTTCTCCCATGGTAACCGGATAATTTTCGGCAACAACTACGACTGGGACCTCGGTGACGGACTGGTTATTGTCAACAAACGCGGCGTGAGCAAAACCGCGATAAACTATAACAACCCGGCACGATGGGTCTCGAATTACGGCAGTGTTACCTTTAATCAGTACGGCCGTGAATTCCCTACCGCCGGCATGAACGAGAAGGGATTGACGGTCGGGCTCATGTGGATGCAATATATGGAATATCCGCCGCCAGACTCCCGCCCTGAGATTGACAACCTCCAGTGGATGCAGTATATACCGGATAATTTCAGTACGGTGGAGGAACTGATGCAGGATACCGCGATACGGGTTGCGCCGGTATCATCGGCCACGATTCATTATTTAATCGGTGATGCCCGGGGCGGGTGTGTCTGTGTTGAATTTGTCAACGGTGAGCGGGTCTGTTACCACGGCAGAGATCTTCCGGCACAGGTGCTGACAAACAGTACTTATGCCTCGTCCGTGCGCTATCTTGAGCAGCATGACGGATTCGGCGGCACAAAGAGGATACCGTCAGGTAACGGTACCTATGAGCGGTTTGTCCGTATCACCCGCATGCTGAAAGACTATACACCGCAGAAAGAAAAGGATCTCGTTACGTATGGATTCGACATCCTCTCCGGGGTTGCCATGGGAAGCTATACCAAATGGAGTATTGTGTATAATATTACGGATCGGTGTATTTATTTTCGTACCAGCCACAGCAAAAAAATAAAGAAAGTAGCATTGGAAGAGGTGCATTTCTCTTGCGGCACACCGGTTAGAATTATTGATATCAATACCGGATTATCCGGCGATATTACAAAGAAGTTTGGTGCGTATACACCAAAGAAAAACAGCAGTCTGGTAAAGAGCTCATTCAAGAAAACCTACTTTTTAGACAATGTGCCCGATGAATTACTGGAGCGTCTGTTGCAGTTGCCGGAGGTGTTTACCTGTAACAGATAATCGAATACCACCGCCGGATTACCCTGTCCGTGTCATAGCATCCGCTTTAATCGAGTAAGAATATATATTGCAGTATCGGGAGTATCTCATGCGACACATGATAAAAAAGAGGCGCCGTCTGTTGTCAGCGGTCTCAGTTGTGTTGGGCATTACCCTTTCTTCTGTTTTCGGACAGGAAGATACTGTTGAGGTTCCCCGTGATACGACTGTTAAAAAAATCCTCATAGCAAAGGGCACCAGCGGCCTGGAGTATAATGTCACCGAGATTGTGAAGAAGCGGTTTGAGGAGATCGGGTATACTGTTGACGTTGTTAAACTCAAACATTTCACCGCGCAGAAAACGGGTCGGTACGATGCTGTTCTGATAATGAATGCGGTAAAACGGGGAGCCATTGCACGTAAGGTGCAGCAGGTTATCTCGGAAATGAGTGAAAAAGAGAATACCGATATCCAGCCCTACCTGTTTATTGCCACCGTGAGTGGTGACGACTGGTCACAGAAAAAGACCACGGTTGATGCCACAACATCCGCCTCAAGTGAGATCGATGCTGAAGGGATCGCACAGAAGTTACTTGATCGGCTTGAGCGTATGCTTATTCCCTATTGAGCATACAATTACCGTCAAGGTGCGTTTTTGTTTTAGTATCTTTTCTGGCATGGCGTATATTTATCTATTAATCTGAATCCGTTAAAACTTCTTTCTGGAGGGAATTCCATGGAAAAAATCCTCGAAGAAGTACTTGCCGTTGAAAAAAATGTTGATACCATCATCCAGGAAGCCCGCAGTAAAGCACAGGAAATCAGGCAGAATGTTGAAAAAGAGATTGCCGATAAACTGACCGAAGCACGGCAGCAGGCACAGAAACGCATTCAGGATTCTGCAGATCAGGCCCGTGAGGAAGCCAGGAAAATTCGTGAGGACAAGCTGGAAGGTGCTGAGGAAAGCAGCAAGGCATTCCTGGAAAAGAATAAGGATAAAATTGAAAAGTTTATAAAGGAGATTACCCGTCAGATTATTACCACCGGGTATGAAAGAGGATAGGGCTGATGGCCGGACCATTGGCAAAATATGCGCTAATTAATGCAAAAGTACGCGCCCGTATCAGTAAACTTCTCTCCGAAGAGACTCTGCAGCGTATGATACGAGCCGGTTCCCTCGAAGAGGCTCTCGGTATGCTGCATGATACTCCGTTTAATGTGCTTGAGGAGATTTACGCTAATACCGGTGAACTGAAACTCGGCGAACTGGAGCTGGTAAAGAACGAAATCGGCGTGTATATGACCATTGAGAAATATGTGCATAAGGATACACGGGACTTCGTTCACGCGCTGCTCTACCGCTATGAAATAGATAATCTTAAAAATGCCATACGTCTTTTTTTCGATCGGAAAATCCGTAAACGCTCCATTGATGAAGCGGTACACTATATCCTCTATGACAAAGTCGTACATAATCTTGATATTGATGCCATTGTCAATGCGGATAATCTTGATGATATTGCGGAAGCGCTGAAACCGGCGCCGTATAGTACGATTATTGACGAATACAAAGAGCGCGTTATGCAGGACGGCTCCTTGTTCCGCCTTGAAATGGCGCTTGACCATTTTTTTTATAAAAATTTGATCAATCAGACAAACAACCTCAGTAAAAGGGACCGTAAGGAGGCGCTTCGATTGATTGGGGTTGAGATTGATTTGCAGAATATTAACTGGATAATGCGGTTTAAGAATTTTTATTCGCTCAAACTTGACGACGTACTTGATCTTGTTATTCCCAGTGGATTTAATCTTGGCGCACAATTGATTCAGGAAACCTATTCTCTGCAGAATGTGACCGGTATCCTCCAGGGAGTGGTAAAAAAGAATTATCCCGGTTTGTCAACAATGCTGACCGCCCATGCGCAGGACAGTTCATCACGGTTTCTTCTTATTGAGAGGGTGCTGGAACAGATTATGAAACAGGAGATTCATCGAATCCTGGTCGGGTACCCTTTTACCATAGGTATTATTCTCTCCTATTTTATTTTAAAGAGGAATGAGGTAAAACAGGTACGAACCGTGTTAAATGCAAAGCAATATGCCATTGCCGAAGAACGCGTTGAAGGAATGATCTGATGTTCACAACACGAATGATACGACTGTTTGCCGTTGTACTGGGACGTGACGTTGAGAATGTTACCGAAGTCCTTCTTCGTGAAGGGGTCATGCAGTTTATCAATATATCGAAAGTCAAGGGCTCCTTTTCGGAACATCTTGATGAAGTGAATATTCAAAGCTTCCTGGCTGATGTTTCCGAATTACGGAAACGTATCGAAGGATTTCTCCACCCGGTGGGTATCTATCCCGATCCACCCGGAGAGATTGATCTGAACAACCGGGTCTCGGTTAACGTTGAAGCAGAGATGAAAAAATTGGATGCACTTGCCGGGGAACGTGAGCGGATACGGGTGCGCCAGCGGGTGGTGCAGCAGGAAGTGTTGAAGCTGGAGGATATCAAGCGACAGGTTGCCATGTACGGCCTGGGTATCTCCGATGTTGCGCTCAGCTCACAGCACTCGTTTATTTCTATTCAGATAGGCAAGATCCCCACCGCTAATATGCACCGGCTGCAGGATGATATGCGCGATATCCCTTCAGTGGTACTTCCTATCAGTGAAGAGGGAGATCGTACACACCTGCTGATTATCTCAATGAAACGGGATACTCGACAGGTGGAGGATATCCTTGACAATGTAGGCTGGTCCACGGTAGAATTACCGCGGGAGATGAGCAGTCTCAAAGCGGATATCTCAGAGGATCTTTCCGCCAAACTCACCAAGCTTATAAAAGAGCAGGAAAAACTGAGCAGTGAAGCGGATGAGCTTATCAGAAAAGAGAGCGAGCGGCTGAAGCAGGTATGGATCAATCTGCGGGTAAATGAGCTTATCTATCGTATCCAGTCCTATTTTCTGCATTCATCACGGACCATGATTTTTTCCGGCTGGTTGCCGTCATCAAAGAAGGATATTCTGACAAAGAAAATTATGGAGGCGTCCGAGGGGCGTTGTTATCTTGAGTGGCATGAAGCGGACAAGGAGCTCGCCGATAAACAGAATCCACCGGTCCAGTTTCGCAATCCTAAGGTATTTGCGCCGTTTCAGATGCTCGTGAGCAACTTCGGTATCCCGGAATACGGCACTATTGACCCGACCCCGTTTGTCATGCCGATATATCTTATCATGTTCGGCATTATGTTTGCCGATGTCGGCCAGGGAGCGATACTTGCACTCCTGGGATTTCTGTGTGCAGTCTTCTGCAAAAAGAAAAAGATGAAAGAGGGATTGTTGCAGCTTTCCCATCTCATCATTTGGTGTGGCGTATCGTCAATAGTGTTCGGTTCCTTGTTCGGCTCCTATTTCGGTATGGCGTGGATAAGGCCGCTCTGGTTTGATTTTCACGGCATTGTCTCCGGCCACAGCCGGGAAGGGCACATGATTCGGGATGTCTATGATATTCTCGCCATCACGATTTTTTTCGGGATTTCCGTTATTGTACTGGGACTGGCGTTCAATTGGGTCAATCTCATACGGAAAAAGAAATGGCTGGAGATCCTGTTCGACAAAGGCGGCGTTATGGGCGGATGGATATATATCGGCGGGATTTACGTCGCCTGGTACATGGTTGCACATCAATATAAAGGACTACCCGACGGACTTATTCTGTTTATACTGGTCGGTCTGCCGTCGCTGTTGATGTTTGTTAAGGAGCCGTTGCATTTCATGAAACACAGGAAGGAGGGAGGCGGAGAAACGTTTACATTGTTTACACCGATTAATTTCGCAATGGGATGGGTTGTTGAACTGCTTGAGGTATTTGCCGGTTATCTGTCCAATACACTCTCATTCATGCGAGTCGCCGGACTGGGTATTGCGCATGTCTGCCTCATGATCTCCTTTTTTACCCTTGCCGATATGGCCGGGGGGAGAGGAATCGGCGCTATTCTCATTCTTATTGCCGGAAATATATTAGTCATCGGCCTTGAAGGCCTTTCTGCGGGCATTCAGGCTCTGCGTCTAAACTACTATGAATTTTTTACTAAATTTTTCCATGGTACCGGGAAACTCTACTCACCCGTTTCCCTGAGTAGCCGTGATTATTAAAGGAGGAGTTTCATGGATAATCCCAAAAAACGGTTAAAATCGCAGATCATCCAGAGTGTGGTTATGCTTTGCACTGCATTTGCTATTGTTACCACTGTGTTCAGCATGAGAGCTGTTGCGCAACACCAGGAAGGCGATGTTGTACAGGCAATGACTAAGGAAAAAGCTGATGTAGCCAAGTTTGGTCTCATTGCCGCCGCTGTAGCTTTTGGCCTTGGCGCGATAGGTGCCGGTATCGCAATTTCACATGTCGGAGCCGCTGCGATGGGCGCGGTTGCGGAAAAACCCGAGGTTGCAGGACAGGCCCTTATCTTTGTGGCCCTGGCTGAAGGACTTGTTGTTTTCGGTTTTATAACCGCGCTGATGATTCTTGGTAAAGTATAGCGACCCGGTACTATGAAATACTTTGCTATCGGTGATGAAGACGCTGTGCTTGGTCTTGGTATGGTCGGGGTGAAGGGCCGTGTGGTGCACGATTCTGACGGTGCGAAACAGGCTTTCCGGCAGGCACTATCCGATAAGGAGGTCGGTATTGTTATTATTACTGAACGGGTCGCCGACTATATTCGACCCATAGTTGACAAATACATATTTACCGAGAATTTTCCCTTGATCGTTGAAGTGCCGGATCGGCGGGGCAGTGCTCCCGGACGAAAAGGTATTCGCGAGATGGTGAATGCAGCCATTGGGATAAATTTATAAAATGGAAATCGTTAACGGTGACGATGCCCGTATCGTAGGGCGGTATCGGTTACGTTAAAGGCAAGAGAAACGTTACCTAATTACGAAACGGTCCCGCTTAATCGGGATAACCATAACCCTATAACGAGTAACGAAATATGGAATCTGTGCAAAACGGAAAAGAAGCGCTTATATCAGGAATTGAGAAGGATGCGAAAGCCGAAGCTGAATCAATTGTCGCTGAAGCGGAGAAGCAGGCTGAAGAGCGGAGAAAAAATATAGGCCGGCAAATAGAATCGATTTATAATGATGCCGAAAAGAAAGCGCAGCAGCAGGCGGAGATTATTAAAAAGAAGGCGCTCTCCGGTGTTGATGTGGAGGTGAAGCGCCAAATCATGCGCCTTCGTGATAAGGTGATGAAAGAGATACTGAGCAGGGTACAGAAGGAGCTGCGCGCATTGATTGCGAAACCCGAGTATCGTGAAATCCTTCAGAACTGGATTATTGAAGCTGCCATTGGTCTGGGTGTCGAACAGGTGGAAGTAAATGCTTCCAAAGACGAGCGCGCCTGGCTGGAAAAAGAATTTATCGGCGAGACCGAGAAGCTGATTGAGGATATAGCAGGTTTCGCGGTAGCGTTACAGGTATCTGAGGAGCAGCCGCTCCGCGGCCAGGGTGTGGTACTTACTGCACAGGATGGCCGGACAGCTTTTAACAATCAGGTGCATACACGCATGTTGCGCAAACAGCGTGAAATCAGAAAATATATTTACGATAATTTATTCATGGATGAAGGGGTGCGGTAGGTATTCCTTTTTTTAACTCGAGAATAGCGCCATGGATGAAAGAATAATAGGAAAAGTACGGCGGGTAAACGGCCCGGTTATTGAAGTGATGGGTATTACCGATGCCATGATGTTCGAACTGGTCAAGGTCGGTGAAGAACGGCTTATCGGTGAGATTATCAAGCTCGATAACGACAGCGCGGTGATACAGGTCTATGAAAACACTACCGGTATTGCACCGCATGATCCGGTCTACGGTACCGGTATGCAAATTTCAGTCGAGCTGGGACCGGGCATGATAGGTACCATCTATGACGGTATCCAGCGGCCGCTCGAAAAAATCCGGGAGCTGTCGGAGATTTACATTGAGCGCGGTGTGTCCTTACCGTCACTGGAGCGGGAAAAGAAGTGGCACTTTAAGCCGGCTATTGAAGCAGGGACGCCTGTATTTGCCGGTATGATTATCGGTACAGTACAGGAAACTGAAAAGGTGGAACATAACATTCTGGTCCCGCCCGATATTAACGGCGATCTTGAATCTATAGTTTCTGAAGGTGACTATTCTGTTGATGAAAACATCGGGGTCGTGGAAACCGGGGAAGGGTCGGTGAAACTGACCCTTATGCACCGCTGGCCAATCCGTGTCGCGCGGCCGGTAAACCGCCGTCTGCCGCTCGATATACCGCTTATTACCGGCCAGCGTGTGCTGGATACGCTCTTTCCGGTGGCCAAGGGTGGTACCGTGGCAATTCCCGGCGGCTTCGGCACCGGTAAAACAATGGCACAGCAGGCTGTTGCCAAATGGTGCGACGCCGATATTATTGTCTATATCGGCTGTGGTGAGCGTGGTAATGAGATCACCGATGTGCTGACTGAATTCCCCAATCTGGTTGATCCGCGGACCGGCAGATCTCTCATGGAACGAACCATATTAATCGCCAATACCTCCAATATGCCGGTATCCGCCCGTGAAGCAAGTATATATACCGGTATTACCATGGCGGAATATTTTCGTGATCAGGGCTACCATGTGGCAGTTATGGCCGACTCAACCTCCCGCTGGGCCGAGGCGCTGCGCGAGCTTTCAGGACGGATGGAGGAGATGCCTGCCGAGGAAGGGTTTCCCGCCTATCTTCCCACAAAAATCGCTGAATTTTACGAACGTGCCGGCTATATGGAAACGCTGTGCAATGAAGAGGGATCGGTTACCATTATAGGCGCGGTATCACCGCCGGGCGGTGACTTCTCCGAGCCGGTCACCCAGCATACCAAGCGGTTCATACGGTGCTTCTGGGGACTGGACAGACAGCTTGCCAATGCGCGGCACTATCCGGCAATATCGTGGCTGGCGAGTTACAGTGAATATCTCACTGAGATGGCCGCCTGGTGGGAGGAGAATGTTACCTCCACCTGGAAAGAGGATCGGACTGAGATAATGGATCTGCTCCATCGTGAAGTAAAACTGCAGCAGGTGGTTAAACTGGTCGGTCCCGATGCACTGCCCGATACCCAGCGGTTTGTACTGGATGTGTGCAATCTTTTCAAAAATGCTTTTCTCCAGCAGAATGCCTATGATAAAATCGATATGTTCTCGGTGCCGGAAAAACAGGTAAAGATGCTGCATATTATTTTAACCTACTGGCGGCGGGGTTCGGAGGCTATCAAACGGGGCGCCACTATTGTCAAATTGAGAAAAATGAAAGTATACCAGGATATTATAAAGATGAAATTTACCGTGCCGAATGAGGACCTGTCTAAGCTTGATTCGATAGAAGCGCGGCTTGAACGTTCTTTTGACCAATTGGAGTCTGTCTATGCCGGAGAGAGCTGATATGCATGAGATGAACAGAGCCCTTCTGCAGGGGCGTGAATATATCGGCGTTGATAAGATTGACGGACCGCTGGTGTTTATCAGTAAAACCCATCCGGTCGGTTACCGTGAGCTGATAGAATGTGTTGATATAAAAGGTGAGGTCCGGCTCGGTATTGTTCTTGAGACCTCGACAGATATGGTGGTGGCGCAGATATTTGAAGGCACCTCGGGATTAACCCTGCCCGGATCCCGGGTCAGATTCCGTGGGGAGCCGCTCAACCTTGCCGTTTCCAGGGAGATGCTCGGCCGGGTCTTTGACGGACTGGGACGGCCAATCGATGGCGGTCCACCCCAGCGGTGTGATGTTGAGCTGGATGTCAACGGTATGGCAATTAATCCTACTGCACGGCTCTATCC
Organism: uncultured Fibrobacterota bacterium; assembly: GCA_964543525.1. GTDB lineage: Bacteria > Fibrobacterota > Chitinivibrionia > Chitinivibrionales > JANQEN01 > CBDVBE01. Next base: position 9,443 of record CAZIYW010000023.1, read on the forward strand.
CAAGGATTTCATTCAGACGGGTATCTCAACCATTGACGGGATGAACACCCTTATTCGCGGGCAGAAGCTCCCGATTTTTTCGGGAAACGGCCTGCCTCACAACGAACTCGCTGCCCAGATTGCCCGCCAGGCAAAGATTAGAGGCTCCGATACGGAATTTGCCGTGGTATTTGCCGCTATGGGGGTGAAACATGACGTTGCCAGGTTCTTTACCCGTTCCTTTGAAGAGAGCGGTGTGCTGGAGAATGTCGCCCTGTTTCTTTCCCTTGCCGACGATCCGTCAATTGAGCGGCTGATTACCCCTCGTACCGCCTTGACCCTTGCGGAACATCTTGCATTCAACGAGGATATGCATGTGCTGGTAATTATGACCGATATGACCAATTATTGCGAATCACTGCGGGAGATTTCAACTATCCGTGGTGAAATACCTTCACGGAAGGGATATCCCGGCTATCTATACTCCGATCTGGCCGAACTGTATGAGCGCTCCGGCATGATTAAGGAGCACAAAGGCTCGATTACCGCCCTGCCTATTCTGACCATGCCCAACGACGACATATCGCATCCAATACCCGACCTTTCCGGGTATATCACTGAAGGGCAGATTGTGTTCGAGCGGGAGATGGACGGCCGCGGTATCTATCCGCCGGTAGCGGGTCTGCCCTCACTGTCACGGCTTATGAAAGACGGTATCGGTGAGGGCATGACCCGGGAGGATCATCCGCATCTGGCGAGCCAGCTCTTTGCGGCCTACAGTTATGTCAAGGATGTCCGTAACCTGGCATCGGTTATCGGTGAGGAAGAACTGACACCGCTTGACCATCAGTACCTTGAATTCGGTAAAGAATTCGAGGGGCGGTTTGTTTCGCAGCGTACCGATGAAGACAGAAGTATTGAGGAAACGCTTGATATCGGCTGGGATGTGCTGCGCACACTGCCGGTTGAAGAGCTCCATCGTATTACCGAGGAAGAAATTGAGAAGTTTTACGGCTCATAGAGGATTTGAAAACACAGAGAGCCGGATTCCAGCCTGCGCGGGAATGACGGTTCCTGTATATACTCAGGTAACGCTATGGCACAGCTAAATTACGCGCCAACCAAGACAAATCTGCTGAAACTGCGTGAGGATCTGAAATTTGCGCAGCAGGGGTATGATCTGCTCGATCAGAAGCGGAACATATTGATTATCGAGCTCCTTGCCCTGGTGGATCAAACAGTGGATTTTCAGGAGCGGATTGAGAATGCCCTTGCCAAAGCCTATAAAGCGCTCGAGGAAGGGGTGTTGCAGATGGGAAAACTGAAGGTGCGGCAGCTTGCCTGTGCCGTCAATATTGAATCCAATGTCGCTATCCGTACCCGTAAAGTAATGGGGGTATTGCTGCCGGTGGTGGATACGGACTTTGTTGAAAAGGCGCCCTACTTCAGCCCCATGGGTACAAGCTTCTGGATTGAGAGTTCGCTGGAGGCGTTTAAAGCAGCTTTACAGGATATGGGAAAACTGGCGGAGCTGAAAATCTCGGTACTGCGCCTGGCCAATGAAGTGCGAAAAACTATCCGTAAAGTCAATGCACTTGAAAAAATAGCAATACCGGACCTGAACGATACGGTATCATATATCGAAAGCAGACTGGAGGAAAACGAGCGGGATATGTTTGTATTAATGAAACTGGTTAAAGAACGACTCGAAAAGAAACGAGCAAAATCACAGGAGCGAAATCGTGAATAGCCCCATCAGGAAAATAATGGTGTATATCGACGGTACCGAGCAGTCCATAACTGCGGCGCAGTATGCAATCTGCCTGGCACGGTTCACCCGCGCAGAATTGCTGGCATACTATGTAATAAACACGAAAGCGCTCGATGATCTCCTTAAAGTGAGTATCTTTCTCAAAGAAGAGCAGGTGGAGTATGAACAGGATCTGGAAAAGGATGCTGAGCGGTACCTTAATCATGTCGCCGGACTGGCAAAGTCAAAAGCGGTTGATATTGTCACCAAAAGCGGGTCCGGCAGCGTGTATCAGGAGATTGTCAACGCGGTAAAAGAGGAGGAGGTTGATCTCCTGGTTATCGGTGAACTCTCCCGTCTACGCAGCCGGAGGGATGAGTTTTATAACGAAACGGAGCGTGCCATGCGATCCGCACCGTGCTCGGTGCTGATTGTGAAAGATGAAGATCGTGTATGGACACTGTATGAATCGCTCGTATAATTTCTTACTATAGTATATATTTATGTGTTCTTATAAGGGCGTTGAAATAGAATACAGCAAAATGGTGTGTGTCGTATGAACGGAAAAAAGTAGGGGTAAAACATGGCGCTTGTTGATCTGATTTCAGAAGAGGTGGTAAAGGTTCCTTTAACATCTGATAATAAACCGGCGGTGTTGCAGGAACTGGTGCAGATACTGGTTGACGCGAATAAAATTGATGACTTTAATGCTGCTTTTGCCGCGATTCAGGAGCGGGAGGATAAACAGAGCACCGGCCTGGAAATGGGTATTGCGGTCCCCCACGGGAAAACGCCCGCAGTAAAGAATCTGGTCGTGGCAATCGGTATTTCAAAGGATGGGATAGATTTCAATTCCATGGACGGTAAGCCGTCACAGCTCTTCTTTATGCTTATTGCGCCGCCCAATCAGCCCGGTCCGCATGTTGAGGCCCTTGCTGAAATAGCCAAACTCTCCCGATCGAAAGCATTCTGCTCCGCCCTTATTAATGCCGGCGACGCCAGGGAAGTAGTTGAGCTGCTCAGGGAAGATTAAAAATAAAAACAGTATTGACAAGAAAGAAATCGGGAATGATGGAGAACAACAATCATCATTCCTCATTTATGATGTATCATAAATATAATATCGATCGTTAATGCGTTATCATCATATATATTAGAGTTGTTGCATAATTTGTTTTTAGGATTAAAAAGTGCCTTTTTTTAAGTATAAACAGCATATTTTTCATGTTAATTTTAATTATGCAACAAGTCTATTGAGTCAACCGGCAGTACGATACATTTCACTTTAAATAAAACATTCGAAGTGGTATAATAATATAGAGGTACAAACAGAACAACAGGCATTTTTTTAGCGGGAGTTTCAGAGCACACGAATGAAAATACACTTCTGCGGGGCAATACAGACAGTAACCGGTTCTCAGTTTATAGTATCAGTTAACGGCGCCTCGATTCTCCTCGATTGCGGCATGTTTCAGGGCCGTAGACAGGAGACCTACGATAGAAACAAAAATTTTCCGTTTGATCCCTCGTCGCTGAGTTCGCTTATTCTTTCCCACGCGCACATGGATCACAGCGGCAACATCCCGAATCTGGTTAATAAGGGGTTTACAAAATCCATCTATGCAACCCAGCCGACAGTGGATCTCTGTAAAATCATGCTGAAAGACTCGGCCTACCTGCAGCAGAAAGATGTTGAATGGGTAAATAAAATTCGCACCCGGAAAGGAGAGCCGCCGGTTGAGCCGCTCTACACCATGGAGGAAGTAAATGCCTCACTTGACCGGTTTGTCGGTATTGATTATGATAAAATGTTTACCATAGGGCCCGGCGTGAATGCAACACTGAGAGACGCAGGCCATATTCTCGGTTCAGCAAGTATTCTCCTGGAGATAGAAGAGCAGGGCAGTAAAAAACGACTCGGCTACACCGGTGACATCGGTCGCCCCAATATGCCTATCATGCACGACCCTAATCAGCTTCGTGACCTTGATATCCTTATTATGGAATGTACATATGGCAACCGGCTCCATACGCCATACAGTGACGTCGAGGACCATCTGGCACGGCTGATTATCGATACGGCAAAATCCGGCGGGAAAGTAATCATTCCCTCCTTTGCGGTCGGCCGGACCCAGTTGATTGTGTATATCCTGCATAAGCTCTTTAACGAAAACCGCATTCCGGACATGCCCGTCTTTGTTGACAGTCCGATGGCGCGTCATGCCACTGAGGTGTTCCGCTCCTATGTTGAAGAACTTGACAGGGAAACGGAACGCGTTTTTCTGCGGGACAATGAGGATCCTTTCGGGTTCAAACGGCTCAAATATGTCGAGACCGTTGAAGAATCGAAAAGCCTGAACAGACTTGCCTACCCCCATATCATAATCTCCGCTTCGGGCATGGCTGAAGGGGGACGAATCCTGCACCATCTCAGAAATTCGGTTGGTAATCACCGTACGCTGGTTCTCTTTGTCGGTTATGCGGCCAGGGATACCCTCGCACGAAAGATCATGGACGGTGAAAAGAAGATTCGGATATTCGGTGAAGAGTATAAAGTAAAGTGCAAGATCGAAATTATCGATGCTTTCAGCGCCCATGCCGATCGCCACGAACTGCTGAGATATGTTGATACGAATCGACCGGAAAAACTGAAAGATATTTTTCTGGTCCACGGCGAACCGGATCAGCTTGAACCGTTCCGCAATGCCCTGCGCAGTAAGGGCTACCCCAATGTGAAAATACCGTCGCTCGGGGATGCCTATACACTTTAATAATTCGTTTGTCGGTCAGGGTTAGGGTGAGGATGCCCGTTTCTCGTGTATCGGTAAGGGTTACGGCTAAAAGCCGGGGAAATCGTCCTCGGCGTTTTCGACTTCGAAATTCTGCATTTCATGTACGACATTCGATATTCTGTTTTCCTCACCCAATACTCCGCCACTCCATTGCCCTATCCCTGTTTCCAGCATTACCCCCGATACTCCCGCCGCTTCTCTTTCATAAGATGATACAACTTGAGATAGGTGTCATATCTGGACCGCAGTATTTCGCCGCTTTCAGCTTTTTCACGCACCGCACATTGTGGCTCATTTTCATGAATGCAGTTGTTGAATTTGCATGAGCCCTGCATCGCCGCTATTTCCGGGAAGTATGCCGCAACCTCCGTTTCATTGATTTGCGGTGGCTGTACGAATGAGAATCCGGGCGTGTCTGCGATGTAACCCCCGTCCGTCAATTTAAGCAGCGTTATGTGCGTCGTGGTGTGTACACCACGGCCGGTAACTTTTGAGAGTTCGCCGATACGAAAATCATGATCGGGGAATATGGTGGAGAGAATCGTGGTCTTGCCGGTTCCAGAGGGACCGGCAAAGATTGACAGAGTATCGCGGCAGGCGGCAATCAGAATATCTATATTGTCACCGGTCAGGGCAGATGTTTGCAGACAGGTATATCCCAGTCGGGAATAATACTGTATCAGCGTTTCGACCGCGGCGCGATCGGTGTCGGCAAGGATGTCGCTTTTATTGAAAACTATACAAACAGGATAACCGGGAACCTGCATGGAAAAGAGAAAACGGTCCATAAATTCTATATCGAGCGGCGGCTCATGCAGTGTCTGAATAAGAATAACCCGATCAATGTTGGCAACCGGAGGCTTGTGCAGAATATTTTTCCTGGGATGTAATTCGCGCACAATTCCTTCAGGTATATCGAAGTTAAAAATCTCTACCGTGACAAAATCACCGACGTAGAGACGTTTCTGTTTTTTCTTGAGAACACCTTTCAGGAAAGATCGGACAAGTCCCTTCTCTGTATCAACCAGGTAATAATTCTTCTGTTCTTCTACGATTCGTCCGTGTACCAGCATTGAGAAAGTTTAAATGAATTATTCCCAGGATTATTTTGCTTTCATAGCCCGATAAATGCCGTTTTTAGTAAAAGAAAAGGCCGTGACACCGTCAACATCCTTCAAGTGCTTCAGCTCCTTAAACTTATTGTCATAGCGCCAGATCATAATCTGCATGCGTCTTACCGAAAATTGATTGCCTTCACATTTCAGAATCAGCGGACAGGCGGCGCGGTTTTTAAGTTTCACCTTTGACCCGTTCATGTACACATAGTCAATATCCTCGAGCACCAGCTCCTTCAGCGTGTCGCCGTCCTGAATAACGAACTGGGCCCCGGCGCCCACCTTTCCTCTGCTGCCGTACCCGGAACCTTCAATATATCCGCTGGACAGCAGGGCAAAGTTAATGGCCGCGTCTATGGCTACCGTATCTTCTCCGGGGAAATAGCGCCGCAACGTACAATCGAATTTACCCAGGGGAAGAGACCAGTACTTTGCACTGCCGATTTTCCCGTTCGCTACATACCAGATGGTTTTTTCAAGCAGAGAACGTTGTGAATACTGGCCCCACTGACCAAAGGTACTGCAAATGAATATAACGATAGAAATAACCGTCATGAAACGTAAACGATTACGGTGCATAGTAATCCCCCTATGAAATTGTTTTGGACATGATACCTGGTAATGACTCTTCTGTAATATAAATAAAATCACACACTGCATTAAAATAGTGTCGCAAGATAGTACCCTGTTTTCCCCAAAGTTACATAAGTGGCATTTTCAATTTATACCCATCTGAAACTGGCGTACTATATAAATATATTGTATAATGGGAATGGAAAATAAAAAATTTTCAAAAAAGAACCTGTCACGGACATGCAGTATGGTTCCCGTTAACCACACTGGAAAATTCCTTCTATGTTACTTTCTATAGTTATTCCAACGCATAATCGCAGCCGGTCACTGACAAAAAGCCTTGCTGCACTGAACGAGCATATTGATAATATCTCCGAAATAGATATCTGTGTAGTTGACGATTGCTCGGATTCGGATCAGCAGGAGCGCAATGCCGCTCTTTGTCGGGACTATGATGTTAAATATCAGTTCTGCTCAAAGCACCGTGGCCCGTCCCATGCCCGGAATACCGGTTTGTTCGCTACCAGCGGCGAATGGGTCGCTTTCCTCGATGATGATGTAGTTATTGCTCCGGACTGGTACCATTCACTGCAGGAGAGCCTGGTAAATGCCTCGCTTCTGGAAATAGGTTTTGAAGGGGTGACCAGAACCATGGGCAGTGGTGTTTGGGACAGTGAGGTGGAAAACAGGACCGGCGGTCTCTTCCTGACATCGAATATTACCTACCGGCGCGAAACACTGATGCGGTGCGGTAACTTTGATGAAGCGTTCAGCGGGCCCGTTGCGGAGGATCAAGAGCTTGCCGTTCGTATACAGAAATTTGGTAAAATATCGTTTAACAGTAAATGTATAGTATACCATCAACCCAGGGATATTGCACTGCCGGCCTATATAGGTAACTCCTTCTCGCGTATGAAAACGCTTCTTGATGCAGAGTATTATTTTTTTATGAAACACCGGGACCGGTATCACACCGTTCGCCACGCCGCGACCTTCTGGGGAACGCTTAGTGCGATCCTGATAAAACACTGGTTTACCACCTGCAGACGGCGAACGGTACAAAGCCTGCTTCGTCATCCCCTGCAGACAACCGTATTATTGCTTTCAACACTCCTTGAGCAATTGACCGCATGGTGTATGGCTCCCGTGTATCTTTCCCGGTATGCCTTCGATTCCCCGTCCGGTCGACACGCAGGAGTCAACTGGAAAAAGACCGGTCTCCTGTGGCAGGCAAAAAAGAGCCTGCCTGCCGGATTGTTCTTTTTTAAACGATCTCTTCTGCGGTCACTGCTGTTTCCGATAAGGCGAAAACCCGTGTACAATGCTGTGCCGCTGGTACGGAGGATTGTTCCCTTTTGCGCCGGACAATCCGTTCGTCTGTTTCTCCGCGTTGATGACGTGTTTCTTGACAATAAGAAATTAATCGAACGGTTCTGCAACGCAGTGAGAAAGACACAGGTTCCCTTCCTCGCCGCAATCACCGGCAGGGATCTATGCAGCGGCGAATACGCTGAGCAGCGTGATATGATAACCGATGCAGGTGGTAGGGTTGCATTGCACGGGTATACCCACGTAGGCACATACGGTCCCTATGCCGGTGAAATGCTGCAGTACTCTTTCCCGGACCTTGACAAAATGATCGCTCGTTGTACCATGGGTATATCCCGCAAATACCGCCCCGTAGCCTTTATTCCGCCCTTTAATGCCATTGCCTGGGATCAGATCCTCCATCTCAGTAAAACCTTTCCTGTTATCTGTGGCGGTCCTGAAACGCTGCGTTTTACCAATAACTGCTATGGACCGGTGGTGCTGGACAACGATGCCGTATACTTCCCGTCGTGTCACCCTTTTTACGGACGGGCCGCCGCTTTTATTCGACCCGCTGTTGTAGCTCAGGTTGAACGGTTGCGTTGTCCCATCTGTCTAACTGTTCATCTCCAGGTTGAAGCTGAAGATGAATTTGCTTCACTTACCAGGTGCATATCCCTGTACCGGGAAGTCATACGGGATTGGCGTACTCTTTTTACTGCGACGGTCCCAGCTCAATTACGGATAAAGGGAAACGAGTTATGAATGTATGGTTAGCAGCGGATATTCCTCAGGATTCCTGTGGCGGGGTCGGCAAGTCAATGAAAGAGCTTGCCGCAGGACTACGCCGTAAAGGACACCGTATCACCATACTCACCAGGGGCGAGCTGCCTGCCCGTAACTATTGTGTCTTTGCCTTGAAACTATGCATGCGGTATATCCTCTCTCTTTTCGATCCTCCGGACTGGATATGTGCACGCTCCACCGATGCAGTATTCTGTGCGATTGTTATAAAACTCTTTCGATTAAAGACGGGTGTCATACTGCATAATCATGGCTGGGAGGAGTTCGTGTATGCCGTTGAGAGGAAACTGCCGAGAAAAGTCGTAACCAATCCTACCACCTGGAAATCGCATGTTTTTCGTTTCCCCCTTCTGAGGTTGACACTCAAGCTGTCGGATTTCTGTATAAGCGTGAGCGAACATGAGATGCAGAGCCTCGGTAAAAGATATCCGTCGATGAAATATAAACTCGCATATATACCCAACGGCGTAACCTCCGTTCCCGATGAGGTCGTGTTCACGACAGAAACCCGTCCACTTCATTTTCTTTGTATCGGTAATGTGACCTGGAAAAAGGGAATTGCTCATTCTCTGAAGGTGTTTTCTCTTGTGCGCAATTCTGTTCCCGAAGTTGAACTGACCTGTATCGGCACCGGTGTAGACGATACCGAACTCTGTTATTGCACCGGCTCCACCCTTGAAGGGGTGACAAATCTGCCGTCAGTGCCTTTTGACAGGATGCATGAGTGGTATACTGCATGTCCATACATGCTGGCGTCGTCACGATATGAGGGCCGTTCGCTTGCAATACTTGAGGCGCTCTCCCACGGCATTATTGTATTCGTCTCGGCAATACCGTCAAACAGGGAAATTGTTACCGACGGTGAGAACGGGTTTCTGATAACCGGAGCAGACGCCAGCTACGATGCCGTGAAAATCATCCAAAAGATTTCCCGGGGATCCCTTGCAACAGTTCGGAAAAAGGCGGTTAAAACGGCCAGGCAAAATAGCTGGGACCATCAGATTGAACGATTGGAGAATCTCCTGTGCAGGAAACGGTAGCGCCGATCGTATCAGTTATTGTATCGTCACACCGGGAAGGGTATATCCACGGCCTCGTATCCGCTTTCACCGAAAAGGTTATACAAAAGGTTCCCACTGAAATAATAATAGTGGCGGATTATCCGATAGATCATCTGAAAAAGAAGTATCCCCACATTCAATGGCTCTATGTACCGGATAAAAATATCTCAAAAAAAAGGAATGTCGGAATAAACAATGCGACCGGCGTATACTGTGCGTTCATCGATGATGACTGTCGTCCGGGAGATGAATGGATTCCCCGCGCCGTATCCTTTTTGGAAAGCAATCCTGACATGGCCGGTGTTGAAGGGTTGACGGTAATTGTAACGGATGATGTAAAAGCCGGCGCCTATAAGGAGTTCAAGCGGTTGGAGGAACCTGGATACAGAACGAATAATATTTTTTATCGGCGCAGGCTTCTTCTCTCCGTGAATATGTTTGATGAGCGATTCACGGTCCAGCGGGAGGATGTTGATCTGGCATACTCTTTTATTGAAGCGGGGTATGCTATCGGATACAGCAAAGAAATAACGGTTTCCCATCAGTTGCGGAAAAATGAAAAATGGGACCTGCTAAAGAACTGTGTCAATCGTCGTTTTGATCCTCTGCTGTTTCGTAAACATAAACAGTTATATCGTAAACATATTCGCATGCCCTATCCGCCCGGGATACTTTCGTTGTTCGTTGCGCATGCGTTGTGTATCGGCGGTATAATATCACAAAGCAAATTACTGTTGCTGTTTCTGATCACAGATTTTGTATTGCTCGTTATCTTAACAGTCCGTCGCAGCGGTTTGCCGTGGCAGGCGCACGGTCTTCAATGGTTCCGTGATTGTGCCGCCTTTATTGTTTCTCCCTTTGTCCTTTTCGGGGCGCTGGTATACGGCAGTACACGGTTTCGCTCCCTATTTCTCATATAACCGGTCAAAAGGAGGTTTGCGTATCAACATTGCATTCTTTAATAAAGAGCTGCCGTCTGATAAGCCTAACGGCGTATCCTGTCAGGTCCATCGTCTCGCTAATGCACTCGTTGATCTGGGACATAGTTGTACCTGTTTTTCTTTCAGCCCTAAGCCGGAAGACGCTCGGTATGATCATACCATGCTCTTTCATACCGGGGCGAGTAAAATAGCGAGAAAACTGGAGCCGGCATTCTGTTTTAAACAGGTGAACACCGGCAATTTTGATATCATTCATTTTCATGGTGATGATTATCTGGTACGGGGATCCTCCCGCAGGGTGCGCACATTTTACGGTTCTGCTCTCTCAGAGGCATGCCATACACCAAAAGCTGCAAGGAAATTATATCAGGGGCTGTTCTACCTGTTTGAGTGGATCTCATGTGTGCGCCGGGGGGTAACAGTTGGTATCTCCAAAGCTACCACCCGTGCACTGCCCCTGATACAACAGGTCATTCCCTGCGGTGTTCCGCTCAATACTTTTACCGTTGCTTCGAGAAAGACCGATAATCCGTCAATCCTGTTTCTCGGTGACCTGCGCAGCAGAAAACGGGGTGACTATTTAATTCCTCTGTTCACCAATGATATAATTAAAAGATACCCTGACTGTACCCTGACCGTTGTCGGGCCGGAACCCTGTGCCGGCAGAAATATTATCTATGCCGGTAAGCTTTCCGAAGTATCGCTGATTGAAAAGTATCAGGAGTCATGGGTGTACTGTATGCCAAGCTCCTATGAAGGTTTCGGGGTGCCTGCTATTGAGGCCATGGCATGTGGTACCGCCGTGGTCGCTGTTGACAATCCCGGCGTGCGGGAGATAATCCGAAGTGATTATAACGGGTTACGCGTTGACGCATCTCTGTTGACGGAAGGGCTCTGTCGGGTGCTTGGCGATGACAACCTGAGAAAGACCCTGGAAAAAAACGGAAGGACAGTCGTTGAGAAAATGTTTGATATCCGTCTCATTGCAGAAAAGTATGAGCAGTTGTACCGTTCCATTCTTGCATACGTGAGATAATAACGGTATCTTTATCGGCAGGTACTATGAAAGAACACCTGAAAAATCTTGCTATTCTCCTTTTTGCGGCATTAACAGGCCATTTTATTGCCTATAAACTGGTTCATATTCCCCGCCGCCTGGAGCTGGTGATTATTATTGCAGCGCTCATGTTTTATCCTGTCCTGCGAAGGCCGATTATCGGGCTGTATGCTGTCTTTATTGTTTCACCCTTTATTCCCTTTATTCGCCGACTCTATTATCTATCCTATGAACGCCCAGCGCTGGACCCGATTATCATCCTGAGCGATCTGTTCCTCGCCTTTATTCTTCTGGGCCTTTTCTTTGAGTTCAGGGAGCGTAAAAGTCAGGAACAGTCATCACCTGGAATTGTAATGGTAATATTTATCTATTTTGTCTATCTGGCTATCCGTACCTCCTTCTTTAATTTTCTACCCTTTTCGGAAGCGCTGGCTAAATTCAAATACTACGGGCCGCCGGTGCTCTTTTTCTTTGTCGGTACCATTTATGCCGATCAACCATTCCACTTAAAACGGTTCTGGTACATTACAATCGGTATCGGAATTGTGGCATCCATATATGGTTTCAATCAACTGTACAACGGGTATTCAAAGGCCGAGATGCTGTGGTTTTCGTCAATTGAATTTTCAACGCTTTTTATTAAAGGGGTCCCCCGACCCTTTTCCATATTTCAGGCACCGGTTGCACTGGCCGATTATGTGCAGCTTGCTATTATCGGTGTTCTCATGTGCGTCGCGTGGGCTGAAGAGAAAAAACCGATATTTCTCATGTTCGCTGTCCCGGTCCTCCTCTATGCCGCATTAATTACGTCGGTCCGATCAAGCTGGGTCGGTATTATTGCAACCTTTTTTATCTGGCCGTTGTTTTTCCGCGTTAAGGGCAATGGACGCCGATTGGCGGCATTGTCACTTGTCCTTAGTGCTTATGTCGTGTATCAACTTATTGCAGAGATATTTCAAACTGGATTCAGTACCGCATCTGGAGTAAAAATATTTTCACGATTATTTTCAAATCAGCAGTACTTTAAACTCTTGGTGGCGGACAGAGCAACCGCACTGTATGAGCCTTTCAGGGAACATTCCTTTGTCTCCCGGTTAATGCTCTGGCGACAATTACTGGTGTTTTCAACAGAGCCGGTTCTAGCCTTTCTGGGAAGAGGGCTCGGTACCCTGAAAGCGGATTCTCTCTATTTTACCTACCTTGCGGAATTCGGATATCCCGGTATGATTTTTATCACTGCCATCATTATTTTCTTTGTCTTCAGGGGATTATACATTATTGATAACTCGACCGATAAAACGTTTGTCGCTCTTGCAAAAGGGATAACGATACTTAACATCGTCTTTGGTATTGTCAGTGTCACCGGAACACATATCCACTACTTCCCGGGGGATGTATATTTCTGGTTCTGGAACGGCGTTTTGATACATGTTGCTCAAACCTGTAAAAGAGGAGTTGAGTGTAAGACCGTTGACAAATCGCATGAGACGGGTGAGGAGTCGGCATGAAGTTGCTTGTAACCCTGGACTTTCCACCTGCTGTAGGCGGTATTCAGAAATATCTTTACGGAATCGTACGCTTCATGTATACCGCACGGGATCAGGTTATGGTGGCAGGGGTAACACCGCCCTGTCGGCGCTATCCTGAGATTACAGCATCACTGCGGTATTATAACTCCCCGCTGGCACGTATCAACAGAAAGCTTTCGCTTTTCCGCCTGATTGTGCCTTATATACAGGTGGTAAGGAAGAACCCGACAGATCTTTCCGTTGAGTGTGGAAATATATATGCGGCCTTTTTACCCTGGCTCCTCTCCGGGATTATCCGGAAGCCATATACGGTCTATACCTATGGTACCGAACTGCTGGGATTGTTTTCCCCATCGCCAAAGAGCTCGATTCTGAAACGGATACTGTATAAGGCGGAAAAAGTGTATACTCTCGGCGAGTATTCACGGGGAATTCTGCGTGACCTCAGGGTAACCTCTCCTGTTGAAACAGTACCGCCGCGGCTTGTTAAACTTCCGGCAAAAAGTGAAAAGAAAGGGCGGATTGCAGATACCTGCACCATACTCAGTGTGGGCAGACTGGTAAAACATAAGGGACAGGCAAATCTTATCAAAGCGGCGGCACAACTGGCTGAAGAGAATCGCTACAGGTTCAGAATCGTAGGCAGCGGGCCCGAATATACACGTCTACAATCGTTGTGTGGCGAGATGGGAGTGGAGGAGTGTGTGACAATTCTGCACAACCTATCCGATAATGAACTGGAAGACGAGTTCAACCGCGCCGACATTTTCGTGCTGGCATCCAGAGAACTGCCGGAAGGAACCGAAGGGTTCGGTATTGTACTCCTGGAAGCGATGGCCCGTTATATTCCTGTTATCGCGAGTGCGAGCGGCGGCATCCCAGAGGTCCTCGACAACGGCCGGTGCGGAGTGCTCGTTGAACCGGACAATGTTGACGCACTTGTCAAAGCTATCAGAGAGGTGGCGAACGGCCCTTCTCTGGTGGAAACCCTTGTCGCCAAAGCATATGAACGGGTAGTGGCTCACTATGTCTGGCGATAGAAATACGGTTATTCTCTTTCTGAACCACTGGGCTCGCCGTATGGGCGGCGCAGAGCACTCGCTTATGGATATGCTTACCTTCATGCATGATAAATGTGCCTGCCATATTGCAACGGCAGAGGAAGGGCGCCTCACTGAAAAGGCGGGCAAAATAGGTGTTGCCGTTCATGTGGTTCCCTGCCGGGCCTCGCTGGAGCGAATTCGACGATGGGGACTGCTAAAATCCCTCCTGATTTTCCGGCGGGAAGGTGTTGCTTTTTTCCGATTCGTTGTCCGGTTGAAAAAAACGGTCGACAAAATAAAACCGCACTTGATTCATGCCAATGTTCCCAAGTCACACGTAGCACTTTTTTTACTACGATTGTTGGGGTATAACGGAATCTGCTGTTTTCACCTGCGTGAAATTTTTGGCGAACATAGTGCTGCAATGGGGCTTTACAGACTGCTCTTTCCCCGCAGGAGGGGATATATCATCGCAATTTCCCGGGCCGTAAAGAATGCACTGCCGCCGCGGCTGCGATCGAAAACAACTGTACTGTATAACGGCGTAACCTGCGTTGCATCACGGGAAAGCCGTCAGAGAAATCAGGGGTTGAAGCTGTTATATCTCGGACGTGTTGTTCCCTGGAAAGGGTGTCATACACTTGTTGACATATTCAAAATACTGAAAGAAAAATATCCATCAGAGACAATAACACTGTCTCTGACCGGCGATACCCTGTATTGGTCTGACAGGTACCGGGGGGAGTTGGAACAAAGAATTCTCAGGTATAACCTGTCTTCATCCTGTGTTCTCAGCCCTCACACGGATAATCCTGAGACAGTCTACCTGGCGCATGATGTTTTCTGTAATGCCTCGCTTAATGAGCCCTTCGGCAGGGTCGTGGCGGAGGCACAGGGATGCGGTCTGCCGGTTGTCGCATTTAACAGCGGAGGTATTCCCGAAATTGTAGTCCATAATGAAACCGGACTTCTGGTCCATCCCGGAGATAATGAGGGCTTTGCGGAAGCGATAAGTACCTTTATTACTCATCCCGAAATAAAGCAAAGTATGGGAGACAGGGGAAGGGAGCGTACGATGCGTTTTTTTAATAAGGCGATTCAGATACCGCGCATATATTCTTTTCTTATAGAGAAGAGTGGATTACAGGATGAGTTTTAACAATAGCGCCGTAATAAGAATAATCGCGCCTGCAACTGACCCGATTAAAACCTTCAGATTTCTTGTACGGGCTCTGTCCCATTCATCCTGAGATTCCGTGTTAAACGGTACTATCGGTTCCGAGGACAAGGACCTGGTCGGAACCGGTGATTCCTCCGGCAGTGACGGCGGGGAGGATTCGGCGGCGAATGGCTTCTGATCGTCCTCTGTTGCTTCAGGAGCTCCTGTGCTGTTAATGTCTACAGCAACCACCTCTTCGTCAATGCTGTTAAAATCTTCCTGCGCCATTTCTGAGATAACCGATTCAAATTCATCTGTGCTGAGCAGCTCGTCATCGGTATATGCAGCATCCTGTAATGATGCATCAATGGATTCTTTATCTATTACTCTTGTCTGCGCCGTCTCAAGCTGTAACGTTTCCAGCTCGTAGCGTTTTGTTTCCGAATCTTCATCTTCGGCTCGCTGCATCTGCTCCGGAGCGGAGTCAGTTGTTTCTACCGGCATATCTGACGGCCTGGCTGCTTTTTCAAGGGCAACCGTATCCATAAATCCGCTTTGCACGGCGACTGTTTCCCGGTTCTCTGTTTCAGGTTCTTCAATGACCGGCGAAGATACAATTGTCTCTTTGTCAATATTTACCGTTTCTTCAGCATCCTCATCAATCGTTTCCTCAGTTTCCGCCGGTACAATCTCTGGAGTCTCATATTGTCCAGCGGTTTCGTCTGGTTGTTCAGGTGCGGAATCATCAAGGATTGGCGCAGCTGTTTCTCCGGTAATAACCTCGTCAAGTTTTACCCAGTGACCGCTCTCGAGGATTTCACCGTTTTCAAGATGGCGAAGAAATTCAATTTCTTCAGCAATAACTTCGTCCATGGGACGCCATTGCCCCTGTTTGTTTAACACGAATCCCTGCGCAATATATCGTTCCAATTCTTTTACATTTTTTAGCATGCCGGACCCTTGTTCTCAGAAGTAGGAGATATCATCTCTGCGTATAATGGGGCGACGAACCGGTTCCGGCTCCGGTTCTTTTTCCGGCTCCTTTTTTAATACTGCCCGGGCAATGGAATCCTGCTGTGCCTGTATTCGTCTTGTTTCTTTCATATACCGGTCTTCAGCTTTGTTTACCGTCTTCACCCCTCTCCGTACCTCGATATTTCCCGGATATAAACGATCATACGCTTCATACTCCCTGCGTGCCCTGAGGTAATCATGATGCTTGCAATAGATATCGGCGGAAATAACGTAGGGAGCAATATCTTTCTTTAAAGCGATTTTAAGTTCGGTAAGAATCTCCAGCGCCTTTTCGTCCCGGCCCGCGGCCAGTTTGCCGACGCTCACTATCAGTCGGGAAATGTTTTCATTCCTGTCGGTAACTGAACGGACATGGAGGGTGAATCCGACAATAAGGGCTGCGGAGAGAAGCAGATTGAGAATCAGCAGGATAACAACGACCCATCCCGTCGAAGAGCGTCGTTTCGGTGCGTCGTCCTTTTCAAAATCTATCGGTCCCTTTGAAGGGGTTTGTGATTGAATTTTTGACAACTGGATTGAAGCATAGAGCGAGGCGTCGGAATCAGCATAATCGCGCAACAGCTCACGGTACAGTATGCGTGCTTTTTCAGGATTGTTCTCCCGATACTGTAAATCGTATGCTTTCTTGTAAATCTGCAGTGGGGTGGTTTCCATAATACTTCCTTAAAAACGGCCTTTTTTAAAATTTTTAAGCATTGACTTAATCTGTTTATCCGACATTGACTTGTTTGCGGCCGGCGCAGGGATATAACGGTCACAGAAAAATTGTTCGCTTCCATCAAATGACACCGCACCGCGAGATCCACCGCTCCGCTTTGATCTGAATTCCGCACATTTATTTTTCAACTTGCAATTAAAACAGGATGCATCCTCCTGCCGTTCCTGACGGGAAAAGCCTTTCCGCTCCATTGCACGATCATGCTTATCGATGTTGTAACCGCCGGCAATCGATCGGTTCTTGTTGACAAACCTGTCATGATCATAATTATAATTCATAAAACAACCCTTCTGAAACACATACTTACAACGAATATATGGTAATATAATATTCAGAAAAACGAAGAGGGTAACATTGCCGAGGATTTATGTCAGGAAATTGTCATCGGGAACGGCGCTTTCTCTGAATCGTTACGAAACGAAGAGCGGTAATTCCTTGCTTTTCAGTGCCATTTCACTTTTCATGCCACGCGGTTTGCATGGCTCTGCCGATTTCCTCACTTGAAGATAACCGGTAGACAGGGATGATGGGGATGCGTTCCCTGTTTTTTTTCACCCACCTGTACGCCAGTTCCTGTTCGGGGAAATCAGTGGCATGAGTCGGTAACGTTTCCTGAAGAAAAAAGGAGTCAATAGCTTCACAAAGGGCATCCATCTCTCTGAAATCGGTATAAAACGGTTTCATCAGAATCTTCTGTTCCTTTTTAAACCAGAATGACATACCTTTATCTTTTTCGGCGTGCGGCAGAAGAATGATACAGTCCTGTAACGGGGCAAAGTCACCGTTACGCTCATTGATATCGAATCTGCTGTTCAGGCGTGGACGGTATTTTTTTAAGAGCCGGTATTCGAGAATAAGGCTTTCCAGTTCCGAGCCGCACTGCGAGACCATCAGGGTATGCGCCTCTTTTCGTAATTGCTTCAGTTTCTCGGGTGATTCCCCGGTATCCCGGTAATAGCACAGAATACGTCGCTTGAGATTCGCCGCTTTACCGATGTAAATAAATTCCCCGTCGCGGTTTTTAAAGCCGTATACTCCCGGTTCCCCGGAAAGCGCAGTAATATCCTCCAGCGTAAAATCCGCACTGTCCCATACTGCGGCGCAGGTCTCTTTCAGTTCATACCGGTCGAGATCCTCGCGGGTCGTGACCCCTTGGTCGATCAGTTTTGCAAAGACAGCACGCACGCATGCACAGAAAGCTTCACCATAGTGATACGCTGCATGCAGTACCGGTTTACGGTTCAGAAGCCGGGTATACCAATGGCGCAGCTTTAGTGTTTTCGGTATCGGGCAGCCCGTTATCCTGCACAACTGGCTGAATAACAGAGTGTCGTCAGGAATACTTTCGCCGAGCATCATACAAAAACGGGCCATAATTCGCTGGTGCCGTGAGGAGAAAAAGAGTACGGTCCGCCCCGTGCACGCCGTTATGAAATGAGACTGTGTTTCAGCGCGGCTGTGGTACGGTGAATCATATTCACTCCGTAATAACTCTTGCTCTTCATATGAAAGGGTTTGTGGGTCCGTGAGCCATCCGGAAAAAAGACATTGTGGAGAAGCGAAAGGTGTCCAGAGACTTACATGAAGAACGAGATCTTCTCGTACTGGACTCGTAAGAAAATATACTACCGCCCAAGGGACTTTTTCAAGCGGTACATTCACCTGATCCGTACCCGGTTGTGTCACAGACCATAAACCGTTCGCATTACACTGACATCCGGATCCCCGTGAAAGAATTCCGGAGACGGCAATATGTGCCATGTGCTCGTCCGGATTTTTAAACTTCAGGAAAGTCTCCGCCAGTACCTGTGATGATACCCCGTCGGGATTGTTTCGTATATAAGAAACAATCCCGGTTATGAGGGTGTTGTGATTTTCCGCCATGTTCCTTCCTGCATCGTGCGGTCGTTAAACCTGTTTTCAGAAAAGATAATTTATCGGCTGCGATAAGCAATAGAATCTCTTGTCGCATTTTTTAAATCTTTTTTTCTTATATGTATATTGACATTGTCCGGCAATTTAATATATTTTAATATGTAAACCTCATACAGCCATCATCAAGCTCTCGTGAAAACGGAACAATAAATATAAATACAGCATCGTTTACGCATAAGAGATAAAAAGCTTGCACATCATATACGATTATTGTTATATTATTTCAAAATAGAGGAAGTTACCAGCCACCTTTTACTTAACTAAGGAGTAGTTTTTTATGGCAAGAATAACAAAAGCACAACTTGTTAGATTGCAGAAAAAGCTGAAAACTGATGCAAAGATTGGTGAGCAGTTCGGCATCACCCGTCAGGCAGTTCACCAACTGCGTAAAAAGTACGGCATTGAATCTGTCATCGCAAAAAATGCCGAGCGTAATGCAAAGATTGTAAAAGCCTATGAAGCAGGTGCTTCTGGAACTGCGCTTGCAAAGAAGTTCAAACTTTCAATTTCACAAACCTACCGGATTATCAATGAATCAAAGAAGGGTGGAAAAAAGGCTAAGAAGAAGCCCGTGAAAAAAGTGAAAAAGGTAGCAAAAAAGGCAAAAAAAACAGTAAAAAAAGCCGTCGGAAAAAAGCCGGCTAAAAAAGCGGCAAAAAAGAAAAAGAAATAAAATAATAATTTTCTGATTGTAAATAGGTGCATGAAGGCTCATGTGAATACATGAGCCTTTTTTATTTGTACCTCAGATAATTCCATTGTTTTATATTGTTACTACTATGGGAAAAAACCCTTCAATTAATACCGCCACTATGGGGAAAGCTGCTTCGATCGCAGTATTAATAATGGCAGCATCGAATATTTTAAGCCGTCTGCTTGGTTTTGTGCGAATAAAAACGATGGCACAAGTAGCTGGTGCTACAGCAAATGTGGATGCCTATGTATTTGCTTTTATAATTCCAGATATGATAAATCATTTCCTGGCAGGAAGTGCTCTTTCTATAACATTTATACCCATTTTTCAAAAATATTTTCTTGATGGAAGAGAGCCAAAGGATGGTTGGCAATTTTTTTCAAATCTTTTTACAACAGGAACATTGGTATTTGCTTTGGCAATTTTATTATCAGTGATTTATACCGATAAAATCCTTTTTTTTGCCGGAGAAAATATTAAATCTTCTTCTAATCCTGAAATTTTCGCTTTAACGGTAAAACTTACTCGAATAATTCTACCAGCACAGTTGTTTTTCTTTTGGGGTGCATTATTGAATGGCGTCCAATATGCTAATAAAAGATTCCTGCTCCCAGCTTTAACCCCAATTTGTTACAATCTAGGAATAATACTTTGCGGAATTTTATTATACAGATATGTAGGCATCGCCGGTTTTTCATGGGGAGTTCTGTTAGGTGCATTTGTCGGAAATGTGGCTGTGCAGATACCGGGTGCATTAAAAGTTGGCATGAAATATAGATTTATAATAAACCCCAAAGATAAAGACCTTCGTATTTATACTATAAAAACAATACCCTTTATTGCCGGCTTAACACTTGTATTTTCAAATGAGCTTTTTTTAAAACTTTTTGGGTCGTATGCTAAAACAGGTGAGGGTTCAATTGCGACGTTAGATTATTCATATAAAATATTTTTTATGCTTGTAGGCCTTTTGGGTCAATCTGTTGCTGCGGGTGTTTATCCATTTTTATCACAGCTTGCTCTTGAAAAAAGAATTGATGAATTAAAAAAACTTCTTCACGCGCTAACAACAAAAATTATTATAATATTAATTCCAATATCAGTCTTACTTTTTGTTATTAGTAATGAGGCCATTTCTATTCTTCTCCGTGGCGGGGAATTTACGGCATCTGATGTTGTGGCAACTTCGAAAAATTTCCAATTCTATCTGATTGGTGCTTACTTTTGTGCACTTGTATTAGTTGTAAATAGAGTCTACTTTGCCATGCAAAGTACCTATACACCATTGATAATTACTTCCCTCTCCGTTATTTTTACCATTCCATTCTTTTTCTTTTTTTCAGAAAAGTTCGGTGCACCAGGTGTTGCCTTGGCAACATCATTATCAGCTATTTTAATGGGTTGTTCATTATATGGTTACTGGTCCTGGAAAAATAAAAATCGATTAATATTCTCATATATATTACATACTTTTGGAGTATACTTTATCAGTTTTATAGGTGGTTATTTCGCCTGGTATATTGGAAAAATTTCTTTTTTAAATAACCTTTTTATAAACTCACATTACTTAATTAAAAGCTTATTTCAGTGTATTATTCAGACCATACCATCTTTGCTATTAGTTGTTTTTTTGCTTCATATAACGAAACTTCTAACTTTGAGCGACTTAAAGAAATTACTTTCGAAGAAAAAAGCCGGATAAAATTCGAGCCTTTTTCATTAATATCAATAGTAGAAATTAACTTTTATTTACTCATCTCCAGCATCTTCTCAAGCGCCCCTACAGCCTTTTCCGCAATTTCCTCCGGTACGGTAACCTGCACACCGCTGATGCCGTCAAGGGCTTGATATAGTGATTCGAGGGATCCCTTTTTCATGTTCGGACAGATAATCTCATTACTCACCGGATAGAATGAAGATTCGGGGTTCTGTGTTTTCAGAGTATGGATAATACCGGTTTCAGTGGCAATGATATAGTCGGCAGGAGGATGCTCTTTTACATAGGTACAAATACCGGCGGTAGACAGAATGGCATCTGCCAGATCGCGCGATGCCTTTGGGGCTTCCGGATGCATCAGTACCGTTGCGGAAGGATGTTCCTTTTTTGCTGCATGAACCAGTTCCGGGGTAATACGGACATGCGTGGGACAAAAACCGTCCCAGAGTGCCATGGTATGGCCGGTCTGCTCCTGCACCCAGGAGCCGAGGTGCCGATCCGGAACAAAAATAATTCCTCGTTCCGCCGGTATCTGCTGTGCAATCTTCAGTGCATTGGAACTGGTACAGCAGATATCCGACATGGCTTTAATCGCGGCGGTGGAATTGACATAACACATTACCAGGAAGTCAGGATGCTTGTCTTTGAACGGTTGAAGCTCTTCCGGTGTTACCATGTCGGCCATGGGACACCCGGCTTCGGGAACCGGCATGATAACCTTTTTCTGCGGGCTGAGCATCGCGGCGGTTTCAGCCATGAAGGTTACCCCGGCAAAGATAATTATATCGGCAGTGTCAACCTTTGTCGCCTGCACACTGAGGCCGTACGAGTCACCGACAAAGTCGGCAATATCCTGTATCTCCCCCGGCTGGTAGGTATGGCAAAGAATGACTGCATTCTTTTCTTTTTTCAGCCGCGCAATCTCTTTTCTGATGTCGTCCACAATACGGTTACTCCTTAACAAAAGGTGATATACGGCGCAGGTAATCGACAATACCGGGCAGAACCTCGATAACGGTCTCTATTTCTTTTTCCGTGGTATAGTAACTCAGGCTGAGCCGTATGGAGCTGTGCGCCAGCGAATAAGGAATACCCATCGCTTTCATGACATGTGACGGCTCCAGCGAGCCGGTGGTACAGGCGGAGCCCGATGATGCGCAGATACCTTTCTCATCGAGCAGCAACAGAATGGACTCGCCTTCAATAAATTCAAAACTGATATTCGTGGTATTGGGCAGTCGCAGCCGGGGATGGCCGTTTAATTTTGCACCTTTACATTTGGTCAGCAGTTCCCGCTCCAGGCGGTCCCGCAGTGCATTAATACGGGTGTTTTCCTCAGCCATGCGGGATACGGCAAGCTCGCACGCTTTTCCGAGTCCCGCGATATAGGCTACATTTTCCGTGCCTGCCCGCAGGCCGTGCTCCTGATGTCCGCCATAAATGAGCGGCTCGATGTCCGTGCCTTCACGGATATAAATAACCCCTACCCCCTTCGGTGCATGCAGTTTGTGGCCGGACAGCGCCAGCATATCTACCGGTGTCTTCTCCAGATCAATTGCAATTTTGCCGACGGCCTGGACAGCATCGGTGTGAAGCGTCGCGCCACGCTCCTTGACCACCTCTGCAATTTCCGGGACCGGAAAGAGCACACCGGTCTCATTGTTCGCCCACATCACTGTCACCAGGGTGTGTTCATCCATAGCGATGTTTTTCAGTGCGTCCAGGGCAAGCAGTCCCTCTTCATCCACCGTTACCTCGTGAAGCGGTATGCCTTTATTGTCGGCAACGGCGCGGCAGCAGTTCTGAACCGCCGGATGCTCTACCACCGATGTTACCAGTTGTGAGCGGGAACCGTGTTTTCTGCAGAATCCCTGTATTGCCGTGTTGTCGCTCTCAGAGCCGCAGCTGGTGAAGAATATCTCCGACGGTTTTGCGTGTAACAACGCAGCAACCTGTTCGCGGGCCGTATCGACATACTTTTTAACGCTACCGCCAAAACGGTGGATACTTGAGGGATTGCCATAGACGTCCTTGAAAAATGGCAGCATTACTTCAAGCACTTCGGGCGCCACCTGCGTCGTTGCATTATTATCAAGGTATATCGTATCCGTAATGTCCTTCCTTAGACCAGGTCCTCACATGAAGAGAATTACCGCTTCTGTCATCGTTACAGGAAAATATATGAGATTGCGAATAAAGAGGAAGGTAAAAATATTCGGGATGGAATTTATGTACAAATGGCGCTACACTACCGTTATGCCCAAAGGTCTGTTCTGCATGGGTTACCTATTTCCTGTCTTCGATAAGAGCGATGGCCATAAAGACATTTGCCACAACCAGACAGAAAAAGAGTGCCGAGCGAAGCAGACGGGCCGTATAGAAAATCATTTTTACCGGTAGTGCAGACTTTCGTGCTTTGATTGAACTGACGCCGTTAATAAGCCGCTCCATAAGCAACAGTGTTGTCCAGATCCCAGCCAGAGCAAAGAGAATTGTTTTTGATGATTTCATTGTTTCACCTGTTTTCCGTGTTTTTATCTATTCAATAATCTTTTCATAATCGATTGTGTATATTTATTAAAATAATATATATGGCGATAAGTAACTGTTCAATACACTATTTACTGAATATGGCAGTTGAATGGAACCCATGAGTGGGCAGTCGCGAAATGCATGGTTTGTTTACCTGATGCTTATAGTCGTTTTTGTCCTGCCGTTCCGGGGAAGGCACAACGCAACCTTTTGTCAGGAAACGCAGTCCGATATACCGGCAATGACCTTCCTGAATCGCGCACCGGATTCTCTTGCGTACGACACCTTCAGTCGTTCAAGACGCCTGATAAGCCGTGACAGTGCCCGGATAATCAGTCCCGTACATAAATCGATACTCAACGACGATTCGGTCATCTATACCATCGAACCGTTGTGTCCCGTAACAGGTGTGGTGCTGTATGTTTCTTACTATCCATCTGAAACCGATACCCTGGCGTATTGTTCGCATCCGCCGTACCGCACCGTATGGCATACCGCTTCGCTGCCGGATCAGGATCAGCTTCACTGCCAGTTCGGCTATATACTGTACCATGCAGGCGGCGATACCATCATTTCACCGCCGCTGCCCCATCACTGGATTATCGATCGTATTACCCGAACCTCCCGCAGGCGATATGTCTGTAAACAGGCACCGCCCGAAAAAGAGTTTGCCATTGACGGAATTCTTGACGAGTGGAAGCGAATTCGACGGCACCATTTTCCCGACGGCGGCGGGTTCCGGTGTGTCTGGACGCCTGCCGACTTTTTTCTCGCTGTTGAGGTGTATGAACCGATTGTGTCACCGCAGGACAGAATAGAAGTCTGCTTTGATGTGACCCGGAGCCGCACCAGGTTTTTTGGTATTAACCACCGTATTATTTCGTTCGGTCCCCGAAGTCGCAGCTTCTGCTGGGCGGTTGATGTCACCGACACCGGCACGACACAGGTTGACAGTATGATAATTCGCTTTGATGAGGAGATGACCTGGCGAAGTCGACTCACTGATTTCGGATACATCATCGAAGCGCGGATTCCTTTTTGTATTTTATCGGATCTGGAGTTTCCGCCGAAGCGCATAGGCTTTGACATTGCCGTTATTGACAAAAATGACCGCACGCAGAAGGAGCCGGCCGTGTATGTCTGGTCCGGTACCGAACCTGCCGGCAGACATAATCCCGCCGAATGGGGAACCCTGGTGCTACGACAGATATTTCTCCCGCTTAAAGTACTGCTCGGTATATCACTTGTTCTGGTGTCCATGCTTATTACCGCAATGGTTTTCCTTATTCTGTACAGAAAAAGAAAGGATTATTACTACGAAACCCGGGCAAATAAAGAACTGTCACCCCGCCTCAGGGAGATCATTTCCATTATCGAGAACAACAGTGCGCGTACGGATCTTTCCACGGAGAGAGTAGCCGGACTCGCAGGAAGTTCCCCTGCCGAGATTGAGACACTCTTCAGGCAGGAGCTGAGTACTTCCTGTGAAAAACATATCGTTTATCTCCGTATAAAAAAGGCAAAGAAGCTTCTTTTGGAAACGGAGATGCGGATTGAGGAAATTGCAAAAGAGACCGGTTTTATTGCCGCAGAACCCTTTGTCGGGGAATTTACTGCACAGGCGGGAGTGCCGCCGGAGAAGTGGCGGGAAAACCGTCGTGCGGATCTCATGGATGAAGACGATGAGGAAGAGGGCGAAAGCGAAACTTCGTTACCGTAAAAAATCGATAAGAAGCGCGCGGAGGCCTGATTTTTCGTTACGCCGGTATTTTTCATGTAGTGAGTCAAGCAGGAGGTTTGCCTCTTCTTCCAGGTCAAGAAGATAGGTTGGGATCTCCTCGGTGTTGATGTATTCCGGCCTGCAGAGCTGCGGATCGGAGAAACTGAAATAGACCCTGCAGGTTAAGGGTCGCGCCGGATAAATACTACAGGTACCGTTGTCATTCAGCAGGGGACAGGGGCGCTTCAGTTGATAGTAACTTGCCAGTAACAGATCCGTTTCGTCTATATCAACTATCTCGCTGTCGGAACGATACTCGTGCAGTTTGCTGTCCATTATATTGTGAAGCCGAATAATGTGTTTTTCATCTTCAATACACCGGTCGATTATTGAGGAAATACGCTCCGGGAAATGCGTTTTTATATAGTCGGCAATACGTGTCGCTTCAAATGAATAAACGTCCTCAACCCAGTGATTACAACAGTAACAGCACCCTTTCCGGCACGTTGTTTGTTTGCTGTATTTGTCAAGTACTTCATTCTGGTACCGATGGAACAGCGATAAAAAAACGCTGAATCGCACTCCGAAATCGGTATGCAGCGGTGAAGGTATATCTGCGGCAAGAAGATCTTTCAGCAAAGACTCGATTTTACGATGAATCGCACGTGCTGATGCCGGGACCGGAAGATTTTCTTTGTGCAAAGCATGCATAACTGTATCAGGTAACCGGGTACGGTGTTATTACTTTCTCTTTTTAAACAACACAAAAAAGTCACTGTAATGCAGTGAGAGCGTCAGGGAAATGTATGGATCGTAGACATACTCCTTTGATTCCTTTTTATCTTTCACCCAGCGGTTTTCAAAGGTGAAATGAATATCGGCAAAATCTCTGAAATAGCCGTGTGCTTCGATAAAGGGAGCAATGGTTGTTTTCAAATGCGCCCGTTTTGACAGCGGATCCTCTTTGGTATAGCCGAGCGTAGAGTCGTTCAACCACGGGGTGTCAAGGGTATTGGTGTCTTTGCGTGCAACGGTGATACCTGCGGTTGCGGCCCAGAAATTTTTTCCCACTGCGGTAAAGGCTCCCTTGAAAAAGTCACCGTCAATATCTTCATAACCGAGACTACGGCCGAGGTAGGTATAGCGCTCGCCGTTCAGGGTGTTTCCAGGTGTAACCGTGTACAACCACTTTGACAGGTACCGGTATTCAAAGGTGAAGTGGTGGTTGAACGGCAGCGGCAGGAGATCAACCCAGTACAGGCCGAAATCGCATGCCCAGTGGGTAGGTTCTTTATCCAAAACATTCTCATCATCAACCTGGAAATCGTCAAAGACGAGTTGCCCTTTCAGGGTTATTTTATCGGTCAGGGGATGTATCCATCCCTGAAAACCCAGCATCAGGTTCGCATTGCCTTCTCCGTTGGTATTGATAACCGTATAGATTGATACGGGATTGATTAACTGCAGATCCGGGAAACCGCTTTCGCGGGAAAAGAGTACGGTTTCCGAGATACCGATGGAGGCCCAATTGCCGAAAATGAAATTGAGGGCATGAGCGGAGAAATAACGGTTTTTTTTCTGAGCACCCGTGTCGAAATCTGAGAAGTCACGGGGAAAGGCTGCTGTAAGGTGCCTGAATTCGAGAAAGGGGGTGTGGAGCTGCCATTCGAAAGCATCGTAAGCAAACGGATTGTTTGACAGGAGAATGCTGCGGTCATGAAAGGGCCCCCAGTTGCGTTTCATGCGTCCGAAACGCATGAATCCGTGTTTGCCGGTATACTGCAGATACGCCTCTTCGATAAGACCCGCGGCGATACGGTCGGTTTTCCATTTATAGTCGGGGTCCGATTTATAGCGCTGATCAACATCGAGAGCTGTCCGTACCGTCAGTTTTTTCCAGGTAAAGTCACTTAACATGTCAAAATGAAAGTTATACTTTTTTGCGGAGATAAATTTCTCATTTGAAAATGCGGTGGTAAGAGCAGGCTCGAGTGTCCAATGGTTTTTGGCATACTTCGCCGAGTCGGGCCATAGACGGGGATCCATGATCGGCGCCCATCGCATCTCATCCCAGAACATACTACTCGGTGATCCGCTGATTTCCGACTGC
Organism: uncultured Fibrobacterota bacterium; assembly: GCA_964543525.1. Lineage (GTDB taxonomy): Bacteria > Fibrobacterota > Chitinivibrionia > Chitinivibrionales > JANQEN01 > CBDVBE01. The sequence continues at coordinate 37,015 of CAZIYW010000023.1, forward strand.
TCGACAGCGATTCGGTAAAAAGGTGCGCGCCAGTTTTCCAGTGTCACGGGATAGCCGGTCAGTGCATAAATACAGATGATACTGATAATGGATGTTACGGTTCGCATAGGCAAAGAGCCCCGGTGTTAAAAGTTAATACGCTTCTTCCCGTTTTAATACAACAAAAAAGGTTTTTAATAGAATAACGATATCGGCCCAGATATTCCATGAGTCGATATATTTAAGGTCCAGCTTAACTATTTCATCAAAGTCTTTAATCGCGTTACGGCCGCTGACCTGCCACATGCCTGTGATACCCGGTTTAATGCTAATGCGGCGGTGGTGCCATTTCTGATACGCACTGACCTCTTCGGGTGTGGGCGGCCGGGTACCGACAAGAGACATCTCGCCCTTTAATACATTAATAAACTGAGGCAGTTCGTCCAGGCTCAGGCGGCGGATAATTCTGCCGACCGGGGTGATACGGGGATCGTTTCTTATCTTGAAAATTGCACCGTTTAATTCGTTTTCTTTTTCGAGATCGGCCTTCTTCTTCTCAGCATCGATTGTCATCGATCTGAATTTATAGATAACAAACCGTTTGCCGTTTTTGCCGACCCGCACCTGCCTGAAGAACACCGGCCCGGGTGAAGTCATCTTGATTATAACCGATAAAATCGGATACACCGCTATGAGAAAGGCGATACCGATCAGGGAGCCGAAGATATCAAAGATGCGTTTGAACAGTATCTGATCCGGATCCAGTTCGACAGTATGAGAGATGAGGGTCGGGTACTCCATAAAAGGGTGATATTCCCACTCTGCAAAGCGTGTTACACTGGAAAGGTTGATAAACACCCGTGCCGGGCGGCCCATCTCTTCACAAATCTGTAGATAGGGATCAATTGTAAAGCCGTCTTTTGTCATGGAACGGGGTACGCAGAAAAACACCTCCTCAACATAACTGTTCTTAAGAACCCGTTCAAAGTTGAGGCGGGAGATACTCAGGTCCAGTTTGTTTACCACACGCAAGCCCCACTCGGGGTGCGAGTTTATCTCCTTGTTAATCTGCGCAACAATTCGCCCTCTGCCGAAAAGGATTATCGGGGTTATATTGCGGTTGTTTTTTCGAATCCAGGCAATAATCTTTTTCAGTGAATATTTTTCGGTATATATAAACACAAATGAGAGTGCTGTAAATACCAGATATAACTTTCTACTGTTATAATCATCCGGAATGATATACAGAATTGCCGCACCAAGTATACCGGCAGAGATAAAAATCATCAACATCCGTTTATACAACCCCTTCATCCAGCTGAATTGCAGGATAGAAAAGAGCTGTCGTGTCCAGGCAAAGTAGAGATAGAAACCCATAAAACCGATTAGCATCAATATGTAATACCGTATCGGTGAAAGTAATGAATATCGTGAAACGATACCATGAGACACATAGAAAGCCGCAATTAAAAGCAGACAGTCAACGGTTGCTATCGTCTGTTTTATAAATGATGAGTGTTGTTTAAGCATTACGATCCGTTTTGTTTCGTAGATACCCCGTTACAGTTCCGGTTTGAATTCAAAAGGGAAATCAAAGGTCATGGGGCCGACTTCTTCCGGAATCGGTTTAAAATTAATTTTTTTAACATAATCAAGAAAAGGGTTAATAAACTCTTTGTTGGTGATATGGGATGTTTTTATTGTCGCTGAAGTGACTTCACCCGAGGCGGCAACGCGAAAAGTTACATACACGATCCCCGTCATGGTGGCATCCTTTTTAAGCGCTTTTCGGTAAATTCCCTTAATAACCGGTATATGGTCGATGATGGTCCTTTGTATCGATTCCTGTGTTCGGTACTTTAAAGCAAGGGCTGAATTGTCTTTATTACGCCGGCGGGCCTTTTTCCGGGGCACCTTTTTTGCCGCCGCTGCAGCAGAGTCATAAACCAGTCCTTTCACCAGCGATGCTGTAGAGAGCGTATCCTCCTGAAGGAGACTTTCCGAAAAGATAAAATCAGCGACAACCTTCGCGAGATAGTTATCAATACTGAAAAGAGAGCAGAGCAGCGAAGCCAGTATGTTTTTTCTGCCGGCCCGGGTCGTGTCGGAAAAATCCAGGGAGGTGTCAAGAGATACGGCGAGCGTTCCGGTATCGGAAGAGATATAACTTTTTTGTAAAAGGTAATTAAAGTATGTTTCCAGGGTACGAGTATCGGAAACCGTTTCAAGCTTCTGCCTGATTGATTGTGCCCCCCGGTAAAGGTTTTTTGCACTGCCTGTGGTCCATTCCCGACCGCTTTCCCGTGCAAGTTGATCCCTGAAATCTTTAACAACTACATTCGAAGCAGCCGTGTCTTTTTTATGGGTGTATTGTTTGGCAAGAGATGTTAACAGAACCATTTTTTTTACGGGTAGTGCCGTATCCGGCGCCAGCTTCGTAAGTTCTTCCACGGATAAAGTATCTGAACTGATAACCACGAACGCTGTTTCCTTCTGCTCTTTCTTCCCGCAGGTAATGAGGAAAACAGCGATTAACACACCAAAAAGGATATACGGCACTGTGGTAATTTTCGTCATGTATCACCCCTCTTTGAATGGGTATGAAGAAAAATTGAGGGTGCTTTTTGTTTTGATTTCCCCCACAAAATTTTCAGGAGTACTTTCATTCAACAGCCGGATCCAGGGCCCCTTTTCCGGTTCTTTAAAAAGGGTTTCCTGCAGATCTATTCTTTTTACTAACTCGTCTGTGCTGAGCGTCCCTTTCCGCTGCAATCGTTTCAGTCTGATATCCCTCGATGCATGTACCCAGAGCAGAGTATCGAACCAGTCCTCAATCCCCCAGTACGAAATGAGTGCAGCATCACAAACACACAGAGCGTCGTTCGAATCGGTACATATGCTCTGCAGACGTTCAAGAAGCGGTGGGTGTACAATAGCGTTCAACTGTCTGAGGGTATCCAGTGATTCAAATGCGAAAACGCCGAGTGTTGTGTAATCTATAGTATTATTATTGAAAATGGTATCACCGAACAGTTTTCTTAACCGTTTCCGGATTGCCGTTTCTGAGTCCATCATTTCTTTTGCAACAGTATCAGCGTTAATAACAGTCGCATCATACTGAGAAAAAAAACCTGCACAGGTACTTTTGCCTGAACCCATATACCCGGCAATGCCAATATTAATTCCTGCCATGCTTTTTCTTTTTAAAACGGAATTTACTAATGAGTACTCTGTTGCCGTTTTTATTAAAATCTATCTCATCAACATAATTCCGTACGATGTACAGTCCGCGGCCGTGATCTTTAATCAGGTTCTCCGGGAGTGTTGGATCAGGGATACTTGCCGGATCAAAACCTTCACCCTCATCCATGATGCCGATAGTCACTTTCGTTGTCTCGACCACATGTCCCATAGTCACCTTTTTGGAATGATCGTCCTTGTTGCCGTGTCCTATGGCATTTGCCAGGAGTTCGGTAATGGTCAGTTTCATCTTACGGATACTCTCGTCGGAATAACCGGTTTCATCCATATCCCGTAATACTGTCGCTGAAACGGCATCAATTTCTTCGTAATATGATAAAAACTGGAGATACACCGGTGTATCCTGGGCAAATCCCAGTCGTTTTTTAATCTGGTCCCTTCGGGACTGGGTCAGGATTTCTACAACGACCGCGGTAACATCGTCGGTTTGCTTGGTTTTGGTAATCATTTTTTTATGCTGTTTAGTAAATTTGTTAATAATGTCCGCAGGTGATTTGTAATCGTTTTTAAGAATAGCCGCTTCAAGTTTTTTTCGGTCGGACATTTCATTTTCACTGTTGAAAATACTGTAAAGTCCGTCAGTAAAAAGAAAGAGCCAGTCATCGGGAAAAAGATAAATACTCTCATTCTCGAAATTGGCATGACGGTATACTCCGAGAAAAATCCCAGGCGTCTTTAGCGGAACAAGCTCCCGGTCTTTTTTTTTGTAAATAATCGGGTAGGTGTGTCCCGCATTACAGTATGTCAGTTTGTTACTGTGAAGGTCAAGAAACGCAACAAACGCGGTAATATAAAATTCTGATGAGATATCGTCAATCAATTCGTTGTTGATACGCTCCAGTATCAATTGCGGTGATGAAAGCGCACGAATGTTGCTTGAAAACGAGACCTTTGCCAGGGATGAAATCAGGGCCGAAGAAACCCCCTGGCAGGAGATATCAAAAATGTAAAGGGCAAGAAGATCCTCGGAGATCTGGATAACATCGTACAGATCACCTCCTGCAGCCTGACAGGGGAGAAACAGTGAAGCCATCTCTATACCGGCGGTACGCGGTAAACTCTTCGGTACAAGGGCACGTTGAATCTGACGCGAAAGCTCAACAGTACCTTGCGATTCAAGGCTGTCCGGTTTTTCGGCAGGCTCAAGACGAGATTTTTTCCTGCCGGTTTTGGCAGAGTTACTTTTTCTCAGCGTCTGTTTCTTTACTAAGGTAGATTTCAAAAACAGTCTCTCTGTGTTATAAAGGTAAATCTGATTATTGGAGTGTTCTGTATATTTTGTACCCCAACACCGACCTTCTATAAATTAATTAATTATATATCTTTCTCCAATTCCCATTTATTATTATTCTTCAGAAACACATTTTTATGCAACCGGGGTCGATATCCGTTCCGATCGTATTGTATCTTTTATATCTCTTTCCTGCGGGACGGGATATATCATTTTACCTGAAAGGACATTATGCCATGCTTGCCAAGCTGCGTTCAATGGCGGTACTCGGAATCGATGCGTTTGAAATCGGTATTGAAGCGGATATCACTGAAATGCTGCCCAGTTTCACCATTGTCGGCCTTCCCGACGGCGCTGTTCGCGAAAGCCGCGAGCGGGTCATGTCTGCCATTAAAAACTGTAATTACGAATTTCCCGCCAGAAAAGTCACCATAAATATGGCTCCCGCGGATATGAAAAAAGAGGGCTCCGCCTACGATCTGCCTATCGCACTGGGCCTGCTTATCGCCTCCAACCAGATAGCCGTTAATGATGCGGAGCGGTACGGCATTGTTGGTGAGCTCTCTCTTGATGGAACAGTCAAGCGGATAAAGGGAATGCTTTCAATGGCCCTCTGCGCCCGAGCCAATGGTCTTGATGGACTCATTGTTCCCCGCGAGTGTGCCGAAGAGGCTTCTGTTGCCGAAGGATTGAAAATCTATCCGGTCGATACCCTTACCGATGCAATAGGTTTTTTAAGTGATCCCACATCAATTGAACCACACACAAGTGACCTTCCTGCACTCTTTAACCGGGCCAGGCAGTATGGAATCGATTTCAGGGATGTCAAGGGCCAGGACCATATCAAACGGGCGCTGCTCGTCGCGGCAGCAGGCGGGCATAATATCATGATGATAGGCCCGCCCGGCTCAGGAAAGACAATGCTTGCACGGAGACTACCGTCGATTTTACCCGATCTCACGCTCGATGAAGCGCTGGAAACCACCAAAATCCACTCTGTGGCAGGATTGCTTGAGCCGGACACACCGCTCATGGCTACCCGCCCCTTCCGCTCGCCGCACCACACCATATCCGACGCCGGCCTGACCGGCGGCGGCTCATACCCCCGTCCCGGTGAGATCAGCCTCAGCCATAACGGCGTGCTGTTTCTTGATGAACTGCCCGAGTTTAATAAGAATGTACTCGAAAATCTGCGACAGCCCCTCGAAGACGGCAAGGTCACTATCTCCCGTGCAGCCATGTCACTCTCCTATCCGGCGAAATTCATGCTCGCCGCTGCCATGAATCCCTGCCCTTGCGGATACTATACCGACCCGCGCCACGAGTGCTCCTGCACTCCGCAGAATATACAGCGCTACATGTCAAAAATATCCGGTCCGCTAATGGACCGTATCGATATCCATGTTGAAGTCCCAGCTCTCTCCTATGAAGAGCTTGCGCAGAAAACTCCGGGCGAGGATTCAGCTTCCATGAGGGAAAAGGTTGCTGCCGCTCGAGAGATCCAGCAGAAACGGTTTGATTCCATGGAAAAGATTTATTGTAACGCCCATATGGAATCCGCCCATCTGCGGACCTACTGCGAGCTGGATGCACCGTCACAGGGGCTGCTTAAAACAGCGATTGAGAAGCTTGGGCTGTCCGCCCGCGCCTACGACAGAATATTGAAAGTATCACGAACCATTGCGGATCTTGACGGGCGGAAGAATATTCAGTCTAATCATATTGCGGAGGCTGTGCAGTATCGGAGTTTGGATAGGAAGCTTTGGCTTGGGGGATAGTTATATGTTTGCAGTTTAGATTTTTAAAAAAGGTATTGTGGAGATTAAATGAAGTCGTTAAAAAAGAAACATGCAACAGGTAACCCATTTCATGAACTGACATGGATGGATATTCAAGAATAGGCAGGCAGTAAAATTTTATCACGTGGTAAATCGTATCAACGATCGGGTTACGTTGAAGAACTGGGTATTACCAAAAGGAATAAAATTGTCGCATGGGTAGAAGGTTCTGCACGTTATGCAACGATTGTGTCGATTAAAGGGGGCACACATTATCATCTTCCTGTACATGTCCTTATGGGTCTGATTGTAAGCATGGTGTCGCAACGGTTATCGAGTACCTGGAACTGGTAAAGAAAAAACAAAAAGTACCTCTTGTAGCCGATAGTGACAAGAGGATTGTATTAATAAAACAGGGAAAAACGTTCTGGCCGCAGGACACGGACGATGAATGAGAATTAAGTCAAAGATTTTTGCCTCTGCCTGGAGATTGTCCCAAAATTGCCTTTTTTGATGCAGAGTCTGCTCTGGAATTTTTTGTGCGTATCAAAACAGGATATTTGCAACGAAAACATTATAAAATCGTATCCGAAATCGCCCAAAAAAGCGCTACTTCTAGACATTTGGGAATATATGTGTACGGCTTTCCGGTCCGGTGTTGTACAACAAGCCATAATGTCAAGCTGCTTGAGACAATTCTTCCATTTTTAGTTCGTAGTTTTTATTTACTATTCGAGCTGTTATCCATAAATTATGTGTCAGTATCGACCAGAGTATTATAGTCGCCCGGTTGTCAAATCCTTTGCGTGGTATCTTTCTACCGATAAATTTGTTTTTAAAAATACCAATCCGCCCTTCTTGTCATCACCATTTTGAAAGTAATCTGTCGATGACAGTATGCGTCCGTGTAACATTGCCGTTGATACTATAAACGGCAATATCTGCCCTCCGCAACGTCATCGACCTCTGCGGCCTGGAGAATTTCACTTTAACCGAACGCCGGAAAGTCCGGGTCGGCGTTGACGATTACGAAGAGTACAAGCTGAAATACTGTCAGGAGACTGCCGTCAAACAGCCTGATGTAAACAGCAAAAAACCGGTTGCCGCCGGTATTCATGCGGTTGTCACAGGGTATATCCTTCGATTAACATTAGCGAGAGAGGGAGTCATCTCACTCTCACTGTTTAATTCCGCCGGCAAACGGATTTCCCGGTTAATCAGCCGCAGATTGTTGTCAAAAGGCTGCCATTCGATTCCGTTAAATAAAATATTCCGCCGGGAGTTTATTTTCTTCGCGGGAAAATCGGCGGTATGCGTTTTTCGCGGAGGGTTGTTGTTACCGGTGGTATATAAATAAAAACTTGCAGTAATAATACCACTGAATTCTGTACTTTAAAAGAATGGGAATTTTTTGAAGAAAACCGGGGGAAGAATAGTATATTTTCAAGCCGGTGGCTTTACACTACTTTCAAAACGGTGATGACAAAGCCTTAAACGGTATAAGAAATGTCATTTACAAGGTGGTTTCAGATATGAAAAAAAAATAATGAAATAATTCCGGAACCTATTGCCCCGAAATATTTTAGCGGCAACTTTATTGTCCGTGTACCACCTGAAGTACACCGCAAGTTAGCACTGGAAGCCTCAGAAAATGGAATAAGCCTGAACCGGTTGGCAAGCGCAAAACTCGCACAGTAAGTATAATTGTTAGAAAGAATTCAAGAAAAATACCTGTGTGTTATGGGAACCTTTTTATTCCAATACTATATCGATTTCGGCGCACGAAGCGGGGTGATTATTGACCAGTGCAAAGCCCACGGCATCTGGCTTGACGAAGGAGAGCTGAAACACCTGATGGAGTGGCGTAAAGCGGGCGGCAAGCTCCTGCATGAGAAAAGAGAGATTGAAAACCAGCAGCGTGAGCAGCGGGAAAAAGAGAGACGGGAGCGCGAACAAAAGCGCTGGATTGCCAGGGCCAATCAGCAGAGCGGCTCCGGCACCGGCGGATTCTATTTCTCTCCACACCGACAGGAGCGTGATGTTATCGACCTGGTGTCCGATGTGGTATTCAACCTGTTTCGGTGACCACGGATAAATGGGGTATTGGAATGGTGGAATATTGTATACATTAAACGAAACGACTCTTTTTACCACATTACTCTACTATTTCGAGGCCTGTTCTTCACTCCGAAACTCTTCACTTTTAGCAAGTTCCTCCGCTGTCTTTACTTCCCCCTGCAGGTAACGAAGAATCTGTTCTGCCTGCTGTCCGTGAATACCGTCCGGATCGAGCTCAATCAAAGCCTTCAGGTCAGACCGCGCCCTCTTCTGCTGTTTTCCAATACGAATTCTCTGCATGGATGCATTAAGCAGGCTGTTCTTCCGAATATGCGGATTATCCTCAGCCTGTGCCGCAATATCATAACAGGCTATAGCCGGCTCCGAAAGGTCTAACTCTGAGAGCTGCTTTGCCCATTGATACATCTGCGGCGCCGGAAATCTGAGACGATCTGCGAATTGCAATATATGCGATACATTTTCCGTGATCTGGGCCCGATGTGTCTCCGGTGACTGAAAGTAGTTGTTCATCGCCCGTGACAACGAATCAACCGCCGTGGCATAATCCTCCTGATGGAATGCCTGCCAGCCGATAACCGAAAGGGGTATATGTTTCTGATACGGTGACGCGGTATTTCCAATCTCAGGATACATCTTCGAGAGATCTTCCGTGTGCATCTGCAGCTCCGGCCGGGGCTGGCTGGTGATACGCCGGTGTATCCGTGATGCAACGGATTCGCTTCGGAACAGCACCCCCATTAGTGCACCCAGCATAAATCCACTGACATGAGCGGTATAGGCCACACCGGAGCTCTCACCGGCATTTACCACGGCATTGAACAGATCGGAAAGGAACCAGAATCCGAAATAAAGATACCCGGGAATACGGAAGGTGCCCCGTATCCAGAAAAAGAGATAAAAAATCTTTACCTTTACCCGCATATGCGTGGTGACAAATGCTCCCATTGCAACGGCAATGGCCCCTGAAGCACCGACCAGCGGAACATCGGCCACCTCCGGAATTGCAAGGGTGCTGGCCATATAAAAAAGATTGGCACCCATGCCGCAAACGAGGTAAATAATAATAAAGCGCCAGAATCCCCAGTACTTCTCCATGGCGACACCGCACACATAGAAAAAGATGAGATTACCGATAAGGTGCATCCAGCCGCCATGCACAAAAAGCGCGGTGAAAAGCGAGAGTACTGAAAAATTCGCGGGAATAAAGGCCAGTTTATACAAAAGCGCAGACTCTTTCAGAGACTTCATCCGTGCTTCATATTGTCCATGCGCTTTAAGAATTTCTTCCGGGGGATTTTCAACCAGCTTCATCAGCTCTTCAATGGAGCCCGGGGGATTTTTTTCAAGGTACTCCTGCTGAAAGGTATTAAACTCTTTCTCCGCCACTGCCATTTCTTTCTTGATGTTCGCCATATCCATGGTAACAAGCACATGGACCAGCACACAGATACTCATGATCTCTATAGCAGCCAGTCTGATTTTACCGTCATGAACATCAGTGCTGACAGGAAAGAGTATCATTTACAATCCGATCGGTATTTTGCGGAATAACACGGGATATATTCAGTATACCACCATGAGGTCATTTTTGCAATTCAGTTAACGAATTAATATTCGGACAGCGCGTGAAGCAGGTACTCACGTCTCTGCAGTAAATACTCCAGCCGGTAGCGGTAATATTCAGTAAATCCCTGCCAGGTTGCGGGAAAAGATTCCGGCAGGTTGTTCTGAATCGAAAGAATAACATCCCGACTCAGAAACAACGCATTATCCTGTTCAATTTCCTTGAAAAGAGCGGTCAGGTATGATTCCGTAAGGTTATTTTCCAGTAGATCTTTCATGATTGCTTTAAATGTATCGTATAGAATTTATCCAGAATCCGTATTCAAGAGCACCAAATTGTCATGCTGATAATAAAAAAAGCCCTTGAAAAGGGCTCTCCCACTTATTATGCACCTGATACAGCAGACTAACTCCTGACAAGAAATGAGCAAACAGCTCTCTGCCCGTTCATTCCCATTACCTGAAATATATATATGCCGGCAGCTACCGATTTGGGATTGTAGGCTATGGTATGATATCCTGCGGAAAGAATTCTTTGATGCAACGTACTAATTTTCCTGCCGTTAATTGAGAAAAGGGATACCGTATAAGCACCTGCGGCAGGAATGGAAAGCTTAATGCGTTTATCAGGTAACACTTTGATTGATAAAGAATTATTCCCTTTTTTCATCGGAGTAATCTGTACATAGGTGTTATCATCCAGGGCAACAGGATTCCTCATCCACTTTATTATATCAACAAAGGGGACAATTCTAACATCCGATTTTGTCAGAGCATAATCGACAAAATCGGAAATAGCACTCCTGCGACTGGAGCAGGTTGAGCTGGTAATACTCTCGAAATAAGTGTTCGTCGTAGCATAGTAATCGGAATGCACGCCGATAAGGAATGGGCAGCGATTGGTGCTGAGGCGGTGGTCCAGATCACCCTTGAGTTTACTGCAATAGGCACTGCCGCTCGATCCGGAGGTCCACTCATTATAGTCAAATCCTGTACCACCGTCAGTGAATTGATACACCGGCATTTCCCACATTCCGCTGTAACTGGTGGTCAAACCACCGAAAGCAGAGCTGTGGTGGCCGTTTTCCAGGGTATAGGGCCAGACAAACTGGCCTGAGTTCTCTTTCGCAGTATGGTGCTCAACCGTGCAGTCATAGAGAAAGGGACGTTTGTACATGGCATCAAACATAGATGGTACTATTGCAAGCTGTGGCGTGCGGAATCCTACCACCTCATCTTTGGGGATACCAATAAATTCCAGGGTACTGTCACAGCGGCGAATCTCATTCTCAGCATCGATAGCAACATGACGCCACGTATGATTACCGATTTCATGAGTAGCATCGTATGCCCTTTTCCAGGAATCATACACATCCTGAACCTCATCATCGGATTCAACAAGACCTTTCATGAAAAATGTACAACGAACCGGGGTGCCGTCATAGGTTGCAGCATTGCCGATACCCGAAGGGTTGGTCTTACCGTCCATCAAATCAACCACCCAGTCCATACCGTCAGCATACTGATTGTCATCCCATCCGAATGCGACAAACATAGGTACCTTGCTTACCGAAAGTCCCCCGGGCGGGGAAAATGAAGGCGGACAGACATCCTGTGAAAAACAGAGTGTGATAGAAAATATAAGCAAAAAATATAAAATTTTAATTCTACGCATAGAGTTCCCCTCTGTAGTGTCTTTTTCTCTCTTCATATTTAAATATACGGCAAATAAAATACTTTTATTAATTAAAAACAGGGAAAAAGTTGATATTTATCTTATGTTGTAAAACAGAATGCACTTTTTGGAAATTGGAAAGCATTCCTCATCTTACACTTTTTGACCCGCAACCTACAAAAACAAGGGAATTTGGCAACAGAACTTATTAAAAACCGGCCTTTCATATTACGATCACTGCCCCACCATAGTCAACACCGCATGCTTCTTTAAAACACCGCCGGTATAGGTAAGCTTGATGTCCTTAGAGGCAAACCCGGCCTTTTGAACTCTGAGGGAAATTGTTTTATTCTGTGGTGGATTTTTGATGGTAAACGGCGTGGTACCAATACGGCGATTACTTCGTATTGAAACAACTGCCGCTCCGGAAGGTTCTGATGTCAGTACAATTTTTTCTGAAACCGGCGTTGGCGCAGCCGTCCTTTTCTCAGCATTCGCAGTATATCCATTTGCCGGTGCAGCAGCACCGGTATGCGGGATATTTTCCTTGGTGCCTGCTAACGAGACAATTGCCCTGATACCAAGAAAAATAAGTACGATGAGGATAACACCTATGACTATTTTCGGTATCAGTCCCTTATTAGAGGTGAAGAATTCATTGTTGCCATCAAGCAATTTATCAAAATCCTTCTCTTTGGGCGCCGGACTGGGCTTGGGAACATAATAGGCGTTGTAGACACCTTTAGTCCGTGCCGGAGCAGGTTTAACCGTTGTTGTTGAAGGAGCCCGCTGCTGCGCCGTTTGGTTCTGATGTGAAGATGTCTGTTTCGCAACCTGTTGATACGATCTCTGGAATCGCTGTTGTTGCTGAGAATAGTACTGTGATTGTGTATTTCTTGTAAACGGTTGTTTCTGGGAGGACCCGTGATTAGCATTTTGTGCTGATGCATATTGTGACGGCGGTGACTGTAAATTATGCCTTTTCTCTACCGGTTTTGTCGAATATGAATATCGTGATTCAAAAAGGTCTTCTTCCAATTTCTGAGTATACTTTTGTGTGAGTATAAAGATACAATGGAGGAAGATTCCTGCCAGTAAGGTAACGGCTCCGACAATAACCATATTGATATCCGCCTGGAGTATTGATGTCTCAAAAGACAGAATTTTATGTACCTTGAAAGAATAGATGAGTCCGGCACCACCCAGTGCTTCCAATAACAGTCCCAGAGAAAAGAAAAGCGGTTTTAATTTCATCAGGAAAACCATAGTACCCTTCCTTATGGTTAAAAAGTAATCATTGCATTCGTGTTATTATGTAAACGGAGGAGGTAAAAATTAAACATCCATCAGATACACCGGCTGATTCAGAATTGTGATGGATAGTATACCCCTGCGAAATTAATTACTAATTCCTGTACTATCAAGCTGCGTGACTGTGTCTTTTTTATTAATGTGGCAGATGACTTCTGTGGGACACGTATTCAGGCACTGAAAGTACCCTGGTAATGTCCTCTCACACTATATTCTTTCTAACCAGGTTCCACTCCCCATCCGTTACTAATATAATATTGGTCGCATCCGATTTAAAAATTT
>CAZIYW010000024.1:0-49250 GCA_964543525.1 uncultured Fibrobacterota bacterium
GAATAGTATATTTTCAAACCGGTGGATTTACACTACTTTTAAAACGGTGATGGCACACTGCCGTAATTCTGACAAAATGCCTCATTCATGCGTTAAATCGCCAATTTTACACTGAACAGGGATCCTTTTCGCACCGCAATGCTCACCCTAAAAAATTAAATGTGATGTGAATTAGTCTGTATTTCATATATTGTGTGAAATGACCAGAACAAATGCCCACTTGAATACTATTAAATTTCCCGCATTTTGTAACAATCTGATATTATTACTGTTATAGGAGCGCTAAATATCGATACGCAAAATATACGCAAAAGAAATGTGGCATAAAAACGGACTTCAAATCCGTTGTGCCGTATCTGAAGATGCGGTAGGTGGGTTCGATTCCCACACGTCTCCGCCACTATTTCTTGCCCTTTTTGATGATTTTTTAGGCACTTCTGAGTAATCACACCTTCAGAGATTATTCAATTACTTCAAACTGTTTTATTCATTAATTGCTACCAAATACTACAAAGTGCCATGAGAAGTGGCATTTCAAGTGGCACTTTCGGACCGGTAAGCCCTTAAATACAGGCTTTTCGTACTGACTCTTAATCAGTGGGTCCGGGGTTCGAATCCCTGATGTTGTACCAGAAAGCCCTTAGAGACCTTTGAATTTAGCGTTTTTGAGGGCTTTTTCTATTTCTGACCTGTTATCTTAATAATAATTCTGAAATACCACGAAATGATACAAACTTACATAAATAGTGGCACTCCTAGTGGCACTTTTCAGACCACGTAACCATAATTGAGCATTCCGCGTATAAAACCATTAACAAGTGCATCTAAATAAATCACAACTTACCAGAATAAGTCGTAGGAAATATTTCGGGACGGTGGTAGTTTAACAGTTTAGCAATTCTTACTTCCCTCAAAATGCATGAATATGCTGAAAAACCGATTTGCCGGAAAATGCTTAAAAAGGAAATTTATGAAGGAAAATAATGGGGTGGTTGAGGGGACTTGAATACGCCACAGCCGCACAAGTGCGCCTAAAATTAAAAGGCGCGTAAACCCTTAACACGAAGCACTAGGAATTCTTTACGACCTTTTCTTTCCGTTTTGTAGATTTTGATTTAAAAAATCTCACAATTTCAGACGAAGGCATCTTGGATATTCGATTTGATAACTCAGTCCTTCTTTTCCTTTGAAATTTCACTGCATCGAATTTTTTATCCATGAATTATCTCCTTCGGTGTCCTGATTTCAACTATAGGATAGCCATATTTCACATTTACAGAATTATAAATCTGTATTCTATTTAAATTTACAATATGTTTAAAATTCCAGCTTGTAATAATATCAATCTTATAGACTGTGGCGGTTGCAATATGTAAGGTATCGACAAACATTTTTTTTGTAAATTTTCCAATTCTCATATACTCTTTTGCGAGCTCAATAGCCTCATCTGTAGGTGATATAATATCCGATTCCTGTTTTAGTTTTCTAAAAAAATCAATTACCTCATTTGGTGCACCACTGATTTCTTCTTCTGTTATTGTTGAGATTACTGGTTGAAATAATCCCATATCAAATTCTTTAAATAATTTCAAAGAATCCTTTTCAAATTCTGGATCAAATTTTCCACCAATAACTGAATTATCTATATATACTTTTCTGACCATGTTTTAAAGATACCATAATGGAACTATGAAATCAAACAGTAAACTTTCACTAAAAATTGTATACTTTTATAAGAAAAAAGGTCACCGGTTTTTCGGTGACCTTTTTTTATTTCGATTTATGGGGTGGCTGAGGGGACTCGAACCCCCAACAACTGGAACCACAATCCAGTGCTCTAACCAATTGAACTACAGCCACCGTAAGGTCAGATAAAATATGTTAAAAAAGAATTCTCCGCAACAGGTTGAACCGGTACTCTTATTTTTTTAACACCAGATTTCCCCACGTGCCGGGAATCTCTTTCTGAGCTTTCTCCGGTACCGTGACCATATCATTGGAACCCTGTGCAAAAGCGGCAAAACCAAAAATTCTTCCATCAACCGGCAAAATAGCCAGGTCATACCAGGGAACCATAACCAGCACGAGGCCGTCTTGTACCTCTTTGGTGATCTCCTGCGTCCACTTTTTTACATCGTAAGCAATCCCCTTCTTATCGACTCGTCGCTTGCAGTAGGTCGCATTGAGTGAATCATTCTTCGGGAAATAGGTAATTACACGATCTGAATAGGCGAGAAACGCGTTCTTCCCGTTTTTCCCGTCGATAGAAAAACGGATATTATCCAGATCCTTACAATTTTTGATAAAAAGACCGAATTTTTCGGTATTCCATACCGCACAGAACTTACCGGTTCCCAGTGCAGTAAAATCTTCATCTTTACATGCGGCATCAACTGCACTCGCAGAAAATGTCCCGGCGATTTCTTTGCACTGTAGAGCACCTTTCGTCGGATCTTCCTGAATAAGTCGCACAATACCGAAAGGCTCTATTTTCCCTTTTTTATCGGTATTGTCCACCGTCCATGAAATAGAAAGGTAATCGTTACCGCCAAGAATATCCACATCTATAGCACCAAGCTCATACTCCTGTGAATAGTCAACGGTCTTGAATTTCTTTGATGCAACACGCTTCGTTCTGCCATCGACAATTTTTGAGAGAGTCAGTTTTACTGCATTGCCCTTTACTTCGGAAGTATCAATGAGTGTTTTGGCAATAATATTGTTTTGACGAAGCGTTATCCATGGTACCGGGCTGTGAAACGTGACCGCCTGACCAAATATATAACCGGTAAGAAATGTAAGTATGAGAGCAACACTTCGTTTAACCTGCATCATACAACTCCTTTCACCTTATACGTCACTATACTGTATAACCATTCAACTACAGACTATATAATATATATCTTTAACGTTTTAAATATCTTCGTTATATTTCGTATTGGTATTGATTTTTATTATTGATGCTATACTACTGTAACAACCACACCGGAGGTACCGCATACCCAAATACTCAAAATATCAATCATCCCCTGTGTATATATTAAAAAAAGGCATAACAACGGTGTTATGCCTCTCATTTTTATAATAGCTACGGTCTCTTAAGCTTTTCCGGCGCTACCCAGAACATTGTTGTTCTTATTAATAATAAGCTGTTTCAGTTCTTCACGTGCCGGGCCAAGGTATTTTCGCGGATCAAACTCTGCAGGACTGTCAACAAATACCTTGCGAACTATTGCCGTCACCACCAAACGACCGTCGGAATCGATATTAATCTTACACACCGCTGATTTAGCCGCTTTCCGAAGCTGTTCTTCAGGAATACCAACCGCGGCTTTCAACGCTCCGCCATGGGTGTTGATCATTTCAACATATTTGGGCAGTACCGAACTTGATCCGTGAAGTACAATGGGAAAACCCGCTATCCGCTTTTCAATCTCCTCAAGGATATCGAACCGCAAGGGCGGCGGTACCAGAACCCCGTTTTCATCCTTGGTACACTGCTCCGGTTTGAATTTATAGGCGCCGTGTGAAGTGCCTATTGATATTGCCAGAGAATCAACTCCGGTCTTATTAACAAATTCCTCAACATCATCGGGCTGTGTGTAAATTGATTTTGCCGCTACCACATCATCTTCTATACCAGCGAGTACACCAAGCTCGCCTTCAACGGTAACGTCATGCTCATGTGCATATGCGACGACCTGTTTGGTAAGCTCGACATTATCCTCAAAAGAATGACCGGAGCCGTCAATCATAACATTTGAAAAGCCACTGTCAATACAGGCTTTACACAAATCAAAGGTATCACCATGATCGAGATTCAAGGCGATAGGATTGGTATACCCTTTTTCACGAGCCATCTGCACAGCCCCCTCAGCCATATATCGCAACATTGTCTGATTGGCATATTTCCTTGCGCCACTGGATACCTGAAGGATAACCGGTGAGCCGGACTCGCCACACCCGTCAATAATAGCCTGTAACTGCTCCATATTATTAAAATTATAGGCAGGAACGGCATAGCCGCCTTCCATCGCTTTTTTAAACATCTCTTTAGTATTAACCAATCCCAAATCAGAATAGTGAACCGCCATAATTACGCCTTTCTTATAATAACTGTAACATAGAATAAATACTCTAATGATTATGTGAAAAGATAAGCTCACAATAAAAAAAAAGGGAGCTTTATTTTATAATCATCCAGAAATAATCCGTTAAAATAAAATTATTATTCTTCTTCTTTTTTCTTTTCAGTATCAGAGGTCTTTTTTACAGTAGGTTCTTTAGTCTTTGACTTTTTTGTCTTAGGCTCTTTGTTTCCCTTTGTTTCTTTTTTCTTTCCCTCTTTATCACCAGTTGCCTTTTTTTTCGCTCCTGCGGCTTTTTTCTTGGTTTCAGCAGTTTTTGTCGTTTTTTTCTTGGCTGTTTCTTTCTTCTCTTTCACCGCTTCCTGTGCCGACTCTTCGGAAACCTCTTTGGTATCCTTCGTCTGAACTTTGGTTTTCCGTGCAGGAGGAGCCTTTTTCTTCTTCTTCCTCTTGCGCTTCACGTCACCATGACGTCCTGCCAATTCAATGATTGCCAGTTCGGCATTATCCCCTTTTCTATTTTTTAACTTGACAACTCGCGTATAACCGCCCTCCCTCTCTTTATATCCCGGTGCAATATCCTCAAATAATTTTTTAAGAATAGTTTTATTTTTTATTCTTTTTGCCGCCAGGCGAATGGCATGGAGGCTGCCTTTTTTACCATACGTGATCAGCCGTTCAACGACACCCCGAACCTCTTTTGCCTTAGCAACGGTAGTCGTAACACGCTCTTTATCAAGTAATGATTCTGCAAGGTTCGAAAGCATTGCTTTTCGATGGCTTGCTGTTCTGTTTAATTTCCTTCCCGATTTCAAATGACGCATGTGTTAGTACCTTTTTCAAAAAACCACGATTCTTATTCTTTGTTTCCACCGCAACTCAAAAAGTCGGGCATTATCGGAATCCCCACAACCGTGCACCTGTGTAATAAGTGCCGACTACGCTTCCTGCTCCTGTCCTAAAATCTTATCCACATCCATACCGAAAGAAAATCCGAGGTTAGCCAGGACCTGGTTAAGTTCAATAAGAGACTTTCTTCCAAAATTTTTGTATTTCAGCATGTCGGATTCCTGATTTCTCACCAGATCTGCTACCGTATGGATATTTGCCGCACGCAGGCAATTATTTGACCGGACAGAGAGCTCCAATTCATCAACACGCATTTTGAGCAACTGTCTCATTTTATCTGTTTTTTCATCAGTAACTTCCTCTTCAATAGGCTCAAGCTCTCCTTCAATATTAATGAAAATATTTAAATGGTCAAAAAGCATCTTCGAAGCATAGCCGACAGCATCTTCAACGGAAAGGCTGCCGTCAGTCCAGATATCCATAACCAGTTTATCCAGATCGGTACGCTGACCGACACGGGTATTTTCCACCACGTAATTGACTTTCAGAGTCGGAGAAAACATTGCATCAATCGGAATAACTCCGACTTCAGCATCCTCACGCTTATTCAATTCTGCCGAAACATATCCCCTGCCGTCGGAAACATGCATCTCGATCTTCAATTTAGCATCTGCATTAATAGTAGCGATATGTAAATCGGGATTCAGAATCTCCACATCAGGGTTTTTCTCTATATCAGACGCCTTGACTTCACCTTCTCCACTGACATCAAGCTTGAGGACGGCGTCTTCGTCCGAAATAAGCTTTAAACGAAGTTTCTTTATATTGAGAATTATATCGGTAACATCCTCAACAACGCCCTCAATAGTTGCATATTCATGTAACACGCCGTCAAATTTTACCGAGGTAACAGCCGCGCCCTGAAGCGATGAAAGCAGGATACGGCGCAATGCATTACCTATTGTCAAACCCCATCCACGCTCGAGTGGCTCAACAATAACTCGACCAAAATTAGGTACGTCATCAGGATTCTCAATTTTAATGCCCTTTGGCATCAATAAACTTTTCCATTTCATGGTGTACTCTATCTCCCTTAAAAATGTGGAGTTTACAACCAACTGTTTATTATAATATGAACAGTATTATACTCGTCTTCTCTTTGGCGGTCGACAACCGTTATGCGGTATTGCCGTAAAATCTTTGATTGATGTAACTTTTATTCCTGCGGCTGCAATTGCCCGAACCGCTCCTTCACGTCCGTTACCGGCACCGCGGATATGGACCTCCACCCTTCTGACACCCGCATCATACGCAGTCTTCCCGACAACTTCCGCTGCAATCTGTGCCGCAAAAGGCGTACTTTTCCGTGACCCTTTAAATCCCGATTTACCCGGAGAATTCCAGCAGATAACATTGCCCTCCTTGTCCGAGATATTAACAATAGTATTATTGAAGGTGGCACGGACATGCGCGATACCTTCTGCTGAAGCCTTTTTCTTAATCTTCCGTGAACTGGATGGTTTATTCATGTATCACTACCTCTCCTACTTCTGCCTACTTGGTTGCTTTCTTTTTACCGGCAATGGTCTTTCGTGGGCCCTTGCGTGTTCGTGCATTGGTCTTTGTCCGCTGCCCTCTGGCCGGAAGCCCGCGACGGTGCCGCAATCCGCGATAGCAGCCGATATCCATAAGTCGTTTGATATTCATACGGACTGTCGCACGCAGATTACCTTCAATCATATACTCACTGTCTACGATTTTTCTTATCTTATCAAGTTCCTGCTCCGGTATATCCTTGACTTTTGTATCCCGGTCAACGCCGGCCTTTGCTAAGATTTCCTGCGCACTCGACCTGCCTATACCAAAAATATAGGTAAGCCCGATCTCTGCTCTCTTATTATTTGGAATGTCAATTCCGGCAACCCGTGCCACTGCAACTCCCTTCTATAAAAAAACGTTATTATCCCTGACGTTGCTTATGTTTTGGACTCTTTTTACAAATTATCCGTACAATGCCTTTACGCTTTATAACTTTACAATCTTTACAAATTTTCCTGACCGATGCACGCACTTTCACAACACGTTTCTCCTTTATTTATACCGGTATACTATCCGACCTCTTTGTAAATCATAGGGAGAAAGCTCAAGTAACACTTTATCTCCCGGAAGAATGCGGATATAATTCATTCTCATTTTTCCGGAGATATGTGCGAGTATTTCATGGCCGTTTTCAAGTTTTACCTTAAATGCAGCATTGGGTAACGTCTCCAATACTGTCCCTTCAACTTGAATTGATTCCTGCTTAGCCATGAATAAAAATCTGCCTTTCTCTGTCTGTGTTCAGGAACGCCGGCCGCGCAGACTTCCCCGCTTCATAAATCCATCATAATTTCTCATCTGGAGATGAGATTCCAGTTGCTGCAGCGTATCGAGCGCAACACCAACAACGATAAGCACACTCGTCCCGCCAAAAAAGAACGAGATATTCATCGCATTTATCAATAAAAACGGCGCAATCGCAATAAATGCCAGAAATATAGACCCCGGTAACGTAATGCGCGTGAGTACATTATCAAGATACTCCGCAGTTTTTTTACCGGGACGAATCCCCGGAATAAATCCACCCGACCGTTTTAAATTATCCGCTATATCAACCGGATTAAAAATTATCGCCGTGTAAAAATAGGTAAAGAAAATAATTACCAGACCAAATAGTATCGAATATACCGCGTTTCCCGGCCTGAAAAAATTACCCAGATCCTCCATAAACTCTGACTGTGGGAAAAAACCGGCAATCATACTCGGCATCATCATAAGCGAAGAAGCAAATATTATCGGAATAACACCGGCCATATTTATCCGCAACGGCAACACCGTGCTTTGTCCCGCATACATCTTCGTACCGACTACCTTTTTCGGTGTCTGAATCGGTATTCGACGCGTCGCCTGATACATCAATACTATAAATGCTGTCATGGCAATAATTATAGCGAGGACAATAAGCTCAACGAACAAATGCCGCGTACCTGCTATCATCTGCTGAAACTCTGAAATAACCGCCTGGGGTAAGCGTGCGACAATACCAATAAATATTATTAATGAGATACCATTACCGATACCACGATTGGTTATCTGCTCACCGAGCCACATTATAAATATGGTGCCGGTAACCAGACTGATAACCGTAACAACAGAAAATTTCCACCCTTGTAAAACCGGCAATACTGCAGGCAACTGCGTAACCGGTGAATGAATACTCTGCAAATAGACACTCACGCCGGCGGCCTGTACCAAAGCAAGGAGGACCGTGCCGTACCGGGTAAGCTGGGTCAACTTTTTTCTGCCTTCCGCACCCTCGCGCTGCAACTTATGGAAATACGGGAACACCGTCCCGAATAACTGGATAATAATTGAGGCACTGATATACGGCATAATCCCCAGCGCAAAAATAGTTGCCTTCTTAAACGCGCCGCCAACAAACATATCGAACATACCCAGCAAATTGTTCTGAGTATGCATATACCATTCACCAAGGACCTTTGGGTCTATACCCGGCGTCGGAATATGGCCACCAATCCGATAAATAAAAATCATAAGAATGGTGAAACCAATCTTTTTCCGCAGATCCGGAATCTTAAACATATTTCCAAATGTATCAAGCACTGGTGATTACCTCAACCTTTCCTTTGGCTTTTTCAATTTTCTCACGAGCAGTTTTGGAGAAAGCATGTGCCCTCACTGCAAGTCCTTTTGATAATTCACCATTCCCCAATATTTTAATGGGTGCATCTTTCGCATGGACAAGGCCATTGTCAAAGAACCATTGCGCATCAATCTCTTTCATATCTGAAGTAACATTCTGAATATCCCCGACATTTACAATTTGATAATTTTTCCGGAATATATTGGTAAAGCCTTTTTTAGGCAGCCGTCTGGTAATCGGTGTCTGGCCACCCTCATAATACAGTTTGTTACTTGCGCCCCGGCGTGCTTTCGCACCGTTACTACCACGACCGCCGGTAGTACCCCATCCGCTTGCGTTTCCGCGCCCCAGACGTTTTGCCCGTTTCTTCGAACCTTTCTTTGGTCTCAGTTCCTTCAGTGTCAGCATGTTTCTTCTCCTAAACCTCTTCCACCTGCACAAGGTGTTCCACTGTTCGTATCATCCCCCGAATTGCAGGCGTATCATTATGCTCTACTGTCTGTCCCATTTTCCGTATACCCAGTGCTTTTATAGTACGTTTCTGATTCTCCAGACGACCGATTGCACTTCGAACCTGTTTTACCTTAAGTTTTTTAGCCATTATCAACAACCTTTTACTTAAGTACCGTTATAAAGACACTTGCCGTAATTGATTAATCTGTTCTCTGTTCTTTAATTGTTTCAACCCTTCAATCGTTGCTTTGGCGACATTATGTGAATTAGTTGTCCCAAGACATTTTGTCAGGATGTTACGAACGCCGGCCACCTCAAGAACCGCCCGTGCCGGCCCTCCAGCAATAACGCCGGTTCCGGGCGCTGCAGGTTTGAGCATAATTTTCCCTGCACCGTACCGTCCGATGATTTCATGAGGTATAGTTCCATCTTTCAGAGTTATTTGGATTAAGTTCTTTTTTGCATTTTCAACACCCTTACGAATTGCTTCAGAAACGTCGTTGGCCTTTCCCATACCAAGCCCGACCTGTCCGTTGCCGTCACCTACAACAACCAATGCGTTGAAACCAAAACGACGACCGCCTTTTACCACTTTGGCAACACGATTAACCGATATCAGCCGATCGGTAATCTGATTTTCCTCTTCAGCAACTAAAATTTCCTGCTCAGCCAAATTTTCTGCCCCTTTCACGGCAATAATTAAAACTCCAATCCTTTACTGCGAGCGCCTTCCGCCAATGCTTTTACCCGTCCATGATACGGGTATCCCTTTCGGTCAAATACTACTTTTTTTATACCCTTTTCCGTTGCTTTTTCTGCAATAAGCTCACCGACTATTTTTGAAACGTCACTTTTCGTACCCTGTTTTCTGTCGGCGACCTCTTTCCCGGTACTGGTTACCTGCACCAATGAGTTGCCACTGCTATCATCAACAATCTGCGCCGAAATATGCCGAAGGCTTCGGCGGACGCTCAATCGTGGACATTCTTCTGTGCCGAATACGGTTTTCCGTACCCGAAATGCACGTTTCTTCCTGTTTAATACTCTCTGCTTCGCTTGATCCATATACTCTACATCTCCAAACGTACTCGATTACTTAATACCGGTTTTTCCGGCCTTGCGAATTATATGCTCCCCTTGATACCGGATACCTTTACCCTTGTAAGGCTCGGGGGGACGAATATTGCGTATTTCCGCAGCGACCTGCCCAACCTTCTGTTTATCAATACCACTCACGATTATTTTTGCAGGACCGTCTGTTCCCAGCGTCACCCCTTCCCGTGGCATATAAAGAATAGGATGTGAATACCCGGCTGCGATCTGAATATTTGAACCTTTCATCTCCGCCCGATAGCCAATACCGTCAATTTCCAAAACCTTCTGAAACCCCGAAGAAACACCCTTAATCATATTGTTAATAAGCACTCTGTACAATCCCCACTGCGACCACGACTTTTTCTCATCAGAAACCGGCGCCACAGTCAGCACCTTCTTTTCTTTATCTATTGTCACGGTAACTTCACTGGTAATCTGCTGGGACAATGTTCCCTTGGGTCCTTTAACGCTTATACTGGTATCATCCAGCTGTACTTCCACATTATCGGGAATTGCAACCGGTTCTTTACCTATCCGAGACACAATGTATACTCCTCAATTTCCTAATGTTACCAAACTTTACCAATTATTTCGCCGCCGACCCTCATTTTCCGGCATTCCTGATCCGTCATGACACCCCGGGATGTTGATATGATATTGATACCCATACCATTTAATACCCTGGGCATATCTTTAACCTTTGTATACCGCCTTCTCCCGGGTGTGCTTACTTTTTCGATACCCTGAATCGCATTTTCTAAAGCATCAGTGTATCGTAATAGTATCTTAATCTCTCCCTGCACCCCATCGTCAATAAACGCATACCTGGCAATAAAGTTATTTTCAAATAAGATTCGTGTGATTTCCTTTTTCAGATTAGATGCGGGTATAGTCACGGTTTTTTTCTGAGCGTGTATTGCGTTGCGAATTCTTGTAAACATATCAGCAACTTGATCAGTCAGCATGTAACGTTCTCCTTACTCGTAAAAATAGAAATTCTACCAGCTTGACTTAACGACACCGGGAATTACTCCTTCAAGCGCCATTTCTCTAAAACAGATTCTACAAATACCAAACCTTCTGAGATAGCCACGTGGTCTTCCACACCGTCTGCACCTATTGTACTCCCGTGTCTTAAATTTCGGTTTCTTCTGTGATTTTTCTATTAACGCTTTTTTAGCCAAATGACATTCTCCTCATCGAACTATTTTTTAAACGGCATACCGATTTCTTCAAGTAAACCAAGTGCCCATTCATCTTTTTCTGCTGTAGTACAGATACACACATCCAATCCCATGATACGTGATATCTTATCACGATCGATTTCCATAAAAACAATATTTTCAGTTATTCCCATAGTATAGTTACCATGGCCGTCAAACGATTTTCGCGACAACCCTCTGAAATCACGAATTCTCGGTATCGCAATAGAAACCAGTCTGTCCATGAATTCATACATACGGTTGTGCCGTAACGTGACTTTACACCCGACTGACATGTTCGCACGAAGTTTAAAATTGGAAATCGCTTTCTTTGCCTTTGTGACAACCGGCTGCTGTCCACTGATATTCTTCAGACACATGACCGCTTCATCAAGCAGCTTCGCTTCCTGAATCGCCCTGCCGACGCCCATGTTGAGCACAATTTTTTCCAGTCGCGGGATCTGCATGACATTTTTAATCGCAAATCTCTTTTGCAGCGCAGGAATGATCTCCTTCCTGTATCGTTCACGCAATCGTGGTATATTCGTTGTTTCCTTACTCAATCTACCAGCTCCTTAGATTTTTTTGAATACCTTGCTTTTCTACCGCCATCCAGCTTTTTAATACCGAACCGTGTCGGTTTTTCGGTCTTTTCACATACCAGCATAAGATTCGAGATATGAATGGCAGCCTCTTTTTCAAGAATTCCGCCCTGTTGATTCTTCTGATTCGGTTTGGTATGCCGTTTGACAATATTTCTACTTTCAACCAGGGCACGTTTTTTTTCAGGAAACACCCGCAGAATCTTACCGGTCTGCCCCTTATGCTCTCCTGAAATAATCTGTACCATATCACCTTTTCTTAATCGCAAAGCCATGAGTTATCTCCTGCCTATAATACCTCGGGTGCGAGTGATACAATCCGCATGAATCTCTTATCACGAAGCTCACGAGCGACTGGCCCGAAAATACGAGTACCAATCGGTTCAAATGATTCATTGATGACAACAGCGGCATTATCACTAAAGCGAATGAGCGTGCCGTCTTTTCTGCTGTATTCTTTCTTGGTTCGCACGACAACTGCTTTAACCACTGAACCTTTCTTCACATTTGAATTCGGGATCGCATCCTTTACAGCAACCACAATGACATCACCAACACGAGCGTATCGTCTCCGTGTCCCACCAAGAACCCTGATGCATTGCACTCTTTTCGCGCCTGAATTATCAGCAATATTTAATGTGGTCTCTGTTTGTATCATGATTTCCTCTGTATCTTTATAAAAACTGCCTGCTCTATTTCGCCTTTTCAATTACTTCGGTCAAACGCCACCGTTTACTCTTCGATAACGGACGGGTCTCCATAATTTTCACTTGATCACCAATGGAACATTCATTTTTTTCATCATGCGCCAGATACTTTTTATTGTATCTGATAATCTTTCCATACTTCGGATGAACAACCTGCCGCTGAACTTTCACTGAGATTGTTTTATCCGCTTTATCACTGACCACAACACCAACTCTTGATTTTCGACTATTTCTTTCAGACATCCTCAACCCTTTGCCTTATTGCACACCTGTGTTCTGCTCACGTCTGTGCTCATTAATGATTGTTTTTGCACACGCGATATCACGCTTAACGATTCTCATTCGTACAGGATTATTCTGCTGTCCCATTTTCACCTGAAAACGGAGGTTAAACAGCTCCTCTTCCATTTCAGATAATCTTTCTTTTACTTCTTCTATTGATAACTCACGTAATTCACTTGCTTTCATAGGTATCGTCCCTATCCCTCGATTGAAACAAACTTCGTTTTAATAGGCAGTTTCTGTGCTGCAAGTCGCATTGCTTCCTGGGCAATATCAGGAGTGACACCAGACATTTCAAACATAACCGTACCCGGTTTCACCACTGCAACCCATCCCTCCGGTGCTCCTTTTCCTTTACCCATACGTGACTCGGCAGGATGTTTGGTATACGGCTTGTTCGGAAAAATCCTTATCCATACTTTTCCACCACGTTTAATAAACCGTGTCATTGCCACACGTGCAGCCTCTATCTGCCGGCTGTCTATCCATGCCGGCCGGGTCGCCTGCATACCATACTCACCAAATGAGAGTTTATTGCATCGTGTTGCCAACCCTCTTCGCCTTCCCCGCTGTGTTTTACGCCATTTTACCCTTTTGGGTGCAAGCATTGTTAAATCCCCTTTTCCCTGAATCTCCTAACTGTTCGCTGCTCCGTTTTCTTTGGTACTAATTACTTCACCCTTGCAAATCCACACTTTTACCCCGACACAACCATAGGTGGTGTGTGAAGTGGCAGTTGCATAATCAATATCCGCACGTAACGTATGTAGAGGTATTCTTCCCTCCTTGAAAGTCTCCGAACGCGCTATCTCCGCTCCATTTAAACGGCCACCAATACAGATTTTAATTCCTTCAGCCCCCATTCGGGTTGCTGTTGATATCGCTTTCTTTATCGCCTTTTTATAAGAAACCCTCTTCTGGACCTGTCGTGCTATATTATCCGCTACCAATTGTGAATCCATTTCAGGTTTTTTTACCTCTTTGATATTTATATGTATCTCTTTCTGAGTTAAATGCTGTAATTCAGCTTTAAGTTTTTCAACCTCTTCACCCTTTTTACCAATAACAATCCCCGGTCGTGAAGTATTAATCGTTACCGTAATTTTCCTTGCAGTACGATCGATATTCAATGTAGAAATGCCACCATGCTCCAGACGCTTTTTCAGATAATTTCTGATCAAATAATCTTCATAGAGATAATCTGAAAAGTGTTCACGCGCAAACCAGTTGGAAATCCATGATTTGGTTATACCGAGACGTAATCCTATGGGGTTAACTTTCTGACCCAAATTTATCCTCCTCTAATTGGCTACAGTAACGGAAATATGACACATCCGTTTTATTATTTTACCTGCTCTCCCCTGCGCACGTGCGCGATACCTTTTCAGAACAGGCCCTTCATTTACATAAATGTTGGCGACTCTCAACTCATCAGCATCAACAGTAATATCCGTATTTTTACTCTGTATATTGGCAACTGCAGATTTAATCAATTTAGATATGTCTTCCGCCACACTCCTGTTAATACTGAACTGAAGAAGACTTAGTGCATCACCAACCATTTTCCCTCTTATTTCATCAGCAACGAGACGCGCTTTGCGGGGTGCCGTCCGTATATATTTTGCCGTTGCTTTTGCTTCCACCTCTGTATCCTCCTTGCTCACTATCGCTTAGCAGTCTTATCGGTTTTGCCACCACTATGTCCCCGAAATGTCCTCGTTGGTGCGAACTCACCTAATTTGTGCCCAACCATATTTTCAGAAACATATACCGGAATAAATTTATTCCCACTGTGAACAGAGAAAGTCAATCCGACGAATTCCGGAAGAATGGTTGAACGCCTTGACCAGGTCTTTATCACCTTCTTCTGGCCGGATTTATTCATGCCGGTTACTTTTTTTAATAAATGTTCGTCAATAAAAGGGCCTTTTTTAATAGAACGAGCCATGTTCTTTCCTTTATATTACAAGTTTTTACTTTTTCCCTCTTCTTTTCA
This sequence comes from uncultured Fibrobacterota bacterium, assembly GCA_964543525.1. GTDB lineage: Bacteria > Fibrobacterota > Chitinivibrionia > Chitinivibrionales > JANQEN01 > CBDVBE01. The sequence continues at coordinate 14,978 of CAZIYW010000024.1, forward strand.
CGATATACTTATCGGAAGTTTTATTCTTTTTTCTGGTTTTTAATCCCTTGGCTTTCTTCCCCCATGGAGAAACAGGATGACCGCCACCGGATGATTTCCCTTCACCGCCACCCATAGGATGATCAACAGGATTCATAGCTACACCGCGAACATGCGGGCGTTTTCCCAGCCAGCGGCTTCTTCCCGCAGAACCGATTACGACATTCATATGTTCAGCATTACTCACCTGACCAATGGTTGCATAACAGGTTTCACGGAAATTCCGTATCTCACTCGACGGCAGCTTTACCTGCACCATAGCACCTTCTTTGGCAACAACCTCAGCATATGCACCGGCACTTCTGACAAGCTGTCCACCTTTTCCTTCACGCATCTCAATATTGTGCACCATGGTACCGGGCGGTACATTCTTTAACGGTATATTGTTACCTTCAACCGGTTCACAATTCTCACCCGATACAACAGTCATCCCGGCTTTCATATTTTCAGTAGCAAGGATATAACGGCGTTCACCATCAGTATATTTAACCAGGGCGATATTACAGGTTCTGTTCGGATCATACTCGATAGTTTCAACCGTACCGAGAATTCCATGCTTTTTCCGCTTGAAATCAATGATCCGTAAATGCCTTTTATGACCGCCTCCACGATGACGAACCATTATTTTACCGGTATTATTACGACCACTGGCACGTTTCTTTGATACCAATAACGACTTGTGCGGTGTATCAGTCGTAACCTGGTCGTATGTATTCGTGGTTTTATACCGTAACGTGGGTGTTGTCGGTACATAAGATTTTATTGCCATAATACGATCTCTTTGTTTTCCTTACCAGTTGAAAATTGCGTTAGACTTCTCCAAATTTATCTATTGATTGTCCCTCTGCCAGAGTAACAATCGCTTTCTTCCAATCGGAACAATATCCGCTGAATCGTCCCATCCTCTTTTTCTTTCCCTTCACTACCATTGTATTGATAGTTTTTACCGACACATTAAAAAGCTCTTCCACCGCCTTTTTAATCTCACTTTTATTGGATTTTATCGCTACCTCAAAAACATATTTATTCTGCTCCCGAAGCATGGTATTTTTTTCCGTAATTGAAGGCGCTCGAATAATAGAATGATATTTACTCACTTTTTAATTACCTCTTTTATTTTTTCAATAAGGTTTTCTGCACTGAAAACAATATTTTCGTTATTGAGTACATCATAGGTATTTAACTCTTGTACCGGTTTAACCTGCATATTTTTAATATTTCGGCCGGATAAAAATATATTCCTGTCACCCTCAGCGATAATTAAAAGATTTTTTTTATTGGAAATAGCCAATTCGCCCAATAATGCATTGACTTGTCTGGTTTTTGGTTCAGGAATTTCCATCCGGTCGATAACCAGAATTTTTTCATCCTTTGCCCGTGAAGTTAACGCTGAGCAGAGCGCTGCATGTCTCATTTTTTTAGGAATAGTACCACCATAACTGCGTGGCGTTGCACCAAATGCCTTACCACCACGGACCCAGACCGGAGAGGTATTAGACCCCGCACGTGCCCGCCCCGTACCCTTCTGTCGATAGGGTTTCGCGCCCCCGCCGCTGACTTCGGTACGTTTCTTTGTTTTTGCCGTTCCCTGCCGCTTATTGGCGAGGTATGAAGTTACCACAGAATGCATTAACGGGAGGTTTATCTCCACATCAAATACTTCCGGCGGTAAATCAACAGCGCCCTTTTCTTTTCCTTCTTGTGTAAAAACCTTTGCTTTCATGTTCGCTACATTCCTATTAGTAGATGATTTTGACTGTGTACTTCATCCTATCCTTTATGGCTGTTTTTGGTTAAAAAAACAATACCTTTTTTTCTGCCCGGAATACTCCCCTTTAAATAGACAAGCCCTGCATCCTTATCCAATCCGACAATTTCTATCCCCTTTACCGTTACCTGTTGATTGCCGTACTGTCCCGCCATTTTCAAGCCGGGAAATACGCGTGCCGGATAGGTCCCGGCCCCGAGAGAACCACGCGCACGCTTGTTCATATTTCCATGAGTCATTCGACCGATATGAAACCCGTGTCGCTTTACGGTCCCTGAGAAACCCCGTCCTTTTGAAGTACCAATAACATCAACATATTTCACTTCATTAAAGAACTCGGCGCCTATACGCTGCCCGCATTCAACCTGCTCATCCGGTGAATCAAGCTTAAATTCCCTGATTACCCTGGTCGGTTCAGATTTATGCTTCTTAAAATGCCCTAACAATGGTTTTTTAACACGTTTCTCAGAAACAGGATCAAAACCAAGTTGTACCGCACTGTAGCCGTCATTTTCCACCGTCTTGATCTGCTGTACGACATTCACACCCGTTTGCACAATGGTCACCGGAATTGCTTCACCGGATTCTTCATTAAAAATCCGCGTCATGCCTACTTTTTTACCTATCATTCCCTGCATAATTACTTATCCATTCTTACGAAATATCCGTTACCGACGCTTTAATTGTTAATCACCTTATCACTTGTACCTATACCTTGATTTCAACATCGACTCCCGCCGGCAAATCAAGCTTCATTAGCGAATCAACCGTTTGCGGCGTTGACTCAAGTATATCGATTAATCGTTTGTGAATACGCGTTTCAAATTGTTCACGCGACTTTTTATTGACATGCGGTGAACGGAGAATTGTATAAACACTTTTTTCTGTCGGCAGCGGAATCGGCCCCGAAATACGAGCGCCCGTTCCCTTTGCCGTCCGGACAATATCCGAAGCGGACTTGTCAAGAATATTATGGTCAAATGACTTTAACCGTATTCTAATTCTTTCTCCTGGCAAAATATTCTCCTTGGTTATTCAATAATATCAGTGACCACACCGGCACCAACCGTGCGACCACCTTCACGTATCGCAAAACGAAGCTCCTTCTCCATCGCTATCGGCGCTATCAACTCCACCGATAAATTCGCATTATCGCCCGGCATTATCATCTCGACGCCTTCGCCAAGCTGAATTGAACCCGTCACATCCGTCGTCCGAAAATAAAACTGCGGACGATACCCGTTAAAAAACGGCGTGTGACGACCCCCTTCCTCCTTGCTCAATACATACACATTCGCCTTGAACTTGCGATGCGGCGTTATCGTGCCAGGCTTCGCCAAAACCATACCTCGCTCCACTGCCGTCTTATCTATTCCACGAAGAAGACAACCTACATTATCTCCGGCCTGACCCTCATCCAATAGCTTACGAAACATCTCCACACCGGTCACCACCGTCTTCTGCGTATCCTTGATGCCAACTATCTCTACATCCTCGCCAACCTTTATTATCCCCCGCTCTATTCGACCCGTCGCTACCGTGCCACGACCCGTGATACTGAATATATCCTCTATCGGCATTAAAAACGGCTTGTCTACATCCCGCGTCGGCTCCGGGATATACGAATCTATCGCCTCAAGAAGCTTATCTACCGAACCAACGCCCATATCACTCTCTTCCCCCTCCAAAGCCTTCAACGCTGAACCCTGGACTATCGGTATATCATCACCCGGAAACTCATACTTCGTCAATAACTCACGTACCTCAAGCTCAACCAGCTCCAAAAGCTCAGGATCATCTACCATGTCTACCTTATTCAAATACACCACAATGTACGGTACGCCTACCTGACGGGCTAGAAGAATATGCTCACGCGTCTGCGGCATCGGACCGTCCGCGGCACTCACCACCAGTATGGCTCCGTCCATCTGTGCCGCTCCCGTCACCATATTCTTAATATAGTCCGCATGACCCGGACAGTCTACGTGTGCATAATGACGGTTTTCCGTCTCATATTCCACGTGTGCGGTCGCTATCGTGATACCACGCTCCCGCTCCTCCGGCGCATTATCAATCTCATCAAATTTCTTGACTGATGCGAAACCCTTAGGGGCCTGACGAAGGGTTATCGCTGCCGTTAACGTCGTCTTCCCATGGTCTACATGACCTATCGTACCCACATTTACATGCGGCTTCGAGCGATTGAACTTCTCCTTGGACATTATATCCTCCTCGTCCTGCTTGTTTTCTATAGTTGTTACATTCTTCCAATTCGTCTGAGCAAAGCCTCTTGAACAGCCTTACTCGTCTTTTCATACTGCGAAAATTGCATAGTATAAACAGCTCTTCCCTGAGTAAGAGATCGAAGCACAGTTGCATAACCAAACATTTCCGCCAGAGGGACATCGCCGTCAATAATCTGGAGTTCCCCCCGGGTACCGATGTTGGTAACTTTTCCCCTTCTACCATTTAAATCATTTATGACTGAACCGACATACTCATCAGGTAGCACTATTTCCAAACGCATCATCGGTTCGAGAATAACAGGAATCGCCTTTATATAGGCTTGTCGAAAAGCCATCGAACCCGCTATTTTACAGGCCATCTCGGTACTATCATCTTCCCGGATATCAATATTCTCAAGAAAAACCTTTGCACCGAGCACCTGATACCCGGCAAGCTCACCACCACTTGACGCCTCAAGAACACCCTGTTTCACCGCTTCTATGAAAGTTTCCGGTATTTCTTTTTTCTTTTTAATCCGTGAAGAAAACTGAACACCGTCCGCAGGCAAAGCCGGTTCAATAGTGAGCGTCACCCCGGCATATTGGGTTTTTCCGGCAATCGGCTGCAGGTATTCTACACTCTCTTTCGCTTGTACCGTCACTGTTTCCCGGTAAGAAACCTGCGGTTTCCCCGCATTAACTTCAACATTAAATTCCCGTTTTAATCGATCTATGAGAATCTCGAGATGAAGCTCACCCATTCCTGAAATCAACCGCTGACCGGTTTCTTTGTCAATGCCAACAGCACAGGTCGGATCCTCATCAACCAGCCGTTCCAAAGCAGTATTTAATTTCTCCTCTTCAGTAGCGCTTTTTGGCTCAATAGAGATAGATATCACCGGCTGTGGAAATATCATTTCCTCATAACAGACCTGATTTATCCTATCACACAACGTATCACCAGTCGCGGTATCTTTTAAACCAACCAGAGCAAGAATCTCACCTGCACTTATATTCTGCACGGGTTTACGATGATTCGAGTGCATCTTAAAGATTCGCGTCATACGCTCTTTCGCGCCGGTTCTGGGATTAATCAGGATGGTTTTAAAGCCGGCTTTGCCTGAGTATGCCCGGGCAAACGCCAGTCTTCCCACATGCGGATCCGTTGCTATTTTAAAAACGAGACATGAAAAAGGGCTGTCCTCATCCGGCGAGCGTTCAACCGTTTCATTCGTTTTAGGATTAATACCCTTTACACTTCCCCGATCACGAGGTGAAGGTAAATAGGCAATTATCGCGTCAAGCAACTGCTGTACTCCCTTATTTTTCAATGCCGATCCGCAGAGTACCGGACAGATTTCATTTGCCAAAGTACCGGTACGAAGAGCACTATCAATCAACACCGGCTCAATCGCATCATGTTCAAGCACTTTCTCCAGAAGGTCATCGTTATACTCGCTTGCCTTTTCCAGCAGTAATTCCCGATAATGGTGAGCTTCTTCATGGTACGCGGATGGAATTGCTTCCGCGATAACCTGGGCACCTAATGTCTCTTTGCTATAAAGATAAACCTTCATTCTTACCAGGTCAATGACGCCTTCGAACGTATCTTCTTTACCAAAAGGAATCTGTACCGGCACCGGTTCCAGGGTTAATTTCTCCTGCATCATTGCGATGACCCTTTCAAAATCGGCGCCAACACGGTCCATCTTGTTTACAAAAGCGATTCTGGGAACGTTATAATGATCGGCTTGATGCCAGACAGTCTCAGACTGAGGTTCTACGCCTCCCACCGAATCGAATATGGCAACTGCGCCATCTAAAACTCTCAAAGAACGCTCGACTTCAATGGTGAAATCGACATGTCCCGGCGTATCAATAATATTTATTTGATACTCTTTCCAGTTACAGGAGGTAGCTGCTGAGGTAATCGTGATACCCCGTTCCCGTTCCTGCACCATCCAGTCCATAACGGTATTTCCATCATGAACTTCTCCCATCCTGTGCACTATGCCGGTATAGAACAGAATTCTTTCAGTTGTTGTTGTCTTGCCCGCATCGATATGGGCCATGATACCGATATTTCGAACATTCACTAAACTGGAAGACATGCCACTTTAACTCTCTAACCACCAGCCGATAACACCACCTGTACGAACAACTCACCGAAAAATTATACCAGCCGGTATCATAACAACAACGCATAAATACACAATCTTTCAAACATCATAAAGGCACGTTAAACGCGCCTTATATTTATAGAAACAGAATGAACTGCAATTTACCAACGAAAATGGGCAAATGCCTTATTGGCCTCCGCCATTTTATGGGTATCAATTTTCTTTCGTATAGCTCCACCTTCATTATTGCTGGCCTGAATAAGCTCACCTGCCAGTTTTTCAGCCATAGTCTTTTCAGAGCGTGACTTTGCATACGATATAATCCACCTGATTGCCAGTGTGGTACGGCGCTCTGAAGAAACCTCAATGGGTACCTGATAATTGGCACCACCAATACGACGGGATTTTACCTCCAGCTGGGGTTTTACATTATCGACAGCCTTCCTGAAAACAGCTAATCCATCCTGCGATGTTTTCCGGCTGATTATATCAATTGCCTTATAAAGTATGTGCTCAGCCAGCCGCCGCTTACCGTGACGCATAACACTGTTAATAAAGTGTGTCACCAGTTCACTTTTATACTTGAAATCCGGTACAACTGTCCTCTTTTGTGCTCTTCTTCTTCGAGACATATTTTTTTATCCTACCTACTTCTTCGGTTTTTTAACACCATATTTTGAACGACCGCGTTTCCGCTCTTCAACACCTTGTGTATCAAGAGACCCGCGAATTATATGATAACGAACACCCGGGACATCTTTTACACGACCTCCCCGAATAAGCACAATCGAGTGCTCCTGAAGATTGTGCCCTTCACCCGGAATATAGGCATTCACCTCAATATGGTTTGTCAAACGTACCCGTGCAACCTTTCTGAGTGCAGAATTCGGTTTTTTAGGCGTTGTTGTAAAAACCCTGGTGCATACCCCTCGACGCTGCGGACATTTCTGTAACGCCCGCGATAAACTCCTTCGCAACTGACTCTTGCGACCTTTTCTAATCAATTGACTAATTGTTGGCAAATGGTATCCTCCTAAAAAAAGAATCCCATAAAATAGTTATTTGTTTTTAATTCAATCAACCTATTTTCAAAGTATTTCACCACTAAGTCCGTCAAAATCAGGGTTTTCTTCATGCTCACCGACATGAACCAGATCAGCTTCAATATCTTTTACCTTAATGTTCCTGTAATATCGCGAACCGGTTCCTGCCGGAATGAGATTACCCATAATAAGATTTTCTTTCAATCCTCTCAACGCATCCACTTTTCCTTCAACCGCCGCTTTCGCTAATACTTTCGTGGTTTCCTGAAATGACGCAGCGCTGAGAAACGACTCAGTAGTCAATGACGCCTTGGTAATACCAAGAAGCATCGGTTTAAAGGTTGCCGGTTTATTTCCTTCGTTTATTGCAAGCTCATTTTCTCTCCGCAGTATCTTCTTATCAACCGAATCACCTTCAAGGAATTCTGTATCACCCGGATCCGTAATTTTCACCTTCTGCAACATTTGTGATACAATTACCTCAATATGTTTATCATTTATTTTAACACCCTGCAGGCGGTATACCGCCTGAATTTCATCGATGAGATATTTCTGCACGGAATGCTCACCCAGAACCCGGAGAATATCATGCGGATCAATTGATCCCTCGCACAGACGGTCACCGATACTTACCCGATCACCGTCATGGACACGCATATGTTTACCAACCGGTATAACATACTCTTTGGAATCATCATGGCTTGCATCACGGTGTTCATCATGAATAATAACTTTACGATTACCCCGCTCTATATCCGGTTCCAAAAGCGGTTTTCCATCACTGTCACTGATAGCTTTACCACTCTTATCCTTAACCGGACGCATCTTAAATTCAACGATACCGTCTATTTCAGATATCACCGCCGCATCCTTCGGACGACGTGCCTCGAACAATTCCGCGACACGCGGTAAACCACCGGTAATATCCCGGCTTTTACCACTATCACGAGGGATTTTAAAAAGAATATCTCCCGCTTTTACCTTCTTCCCGGTACGGACCTGCAGAAATGCACCGGCAGGTACTGCAATATTGGCAATAATTTTTTTATCGTTATCCAGTATTCTGATATGCGGGTGCAATGTTCTTCCTCTGTCTTCCATAACAGCAATGTTGGTCATTCCGGTCTGATCGTCATATATCTCACGGATTGTTTCACCCTCCTTCAAATCTATCTCTTCAACGGTACCACTCTTATTGGTAATCACTACATTATTGTAGGGATCCCATTCAAACAATACCTGGCCTTTTTTTATCTTTTCATTATCTTTCACCCGAAGCAGAGAACCGTGAGGAACATTGTAGCGGTACCGTTCATGATCCTTATCATCGAATACGGCTACTTCGCCAAACCGGGTCATGACCACCATACCGGTGTCATGCTTGACCGATTCAATTTTATAGAGCTTCACGTACCCATCAACCTTTGAAACTTCCTGTGATTTCGCAATAAGACGCGACGCTGTTCCACCGATATGGAAAGTACGAAGTGTCAACTGCGTGCCGGGTTCACCAATGCTTTGCGCAGCCATTATACCGACAGCTTCACCGACACTGACCTCCTTGCCGGTTGCAAGGTTCCGTCCATAGCACATTTTACAAGTACCATGCACGGCATCACAGGCAAGCACCGAGCGAATCAGGACACGCTCCACACCCGCCTCTTCAATCCGAACGGCAGTCTGTTCATCAACCAGTGTATTAATACCACAGATAAGTTCATCAGACACCGGATCATAGATATCCTGCTGCACAGTTCTTCCCACAATACGAGCTGCAAGGGATTCAATTATCTCATCACCTTCCCGCAGCGCTTCAATCTCAATTCCCTTGGTGGTACCGCAATCATCTTCGGTAATGACAATATCCTGTACCACGTCCACCAGCCGTCTGGTGAGATATCCGGCATCCGCCGTTTTCAGGGCCGTATCGGCAAGTCCCTTACGAGCGCCGTGGGTGGATATGAAATATTCCAGTCCCGATAGACCATCCTTGAAGTTGGAGAGTATCGGATTTTCAATAATCTCACCAACCGCACCGGTAATCTTCTTCTGAGGTTTCTGCATTAATCCACGCATACCGGCAAGCTGTTTGATCTGGTCCTGACTACCGCGAGCCTTTGCGTCAAGCATCATATATACAGAGTTAAATCCGTCTTTATCATCCTTCAACCGATCATACAATACGCCGGATACCTCATTGGTTGTATGTGTCCAGATATCGATAATTTTATTGTACCGCTCACCTTCAGTGATAATACCTCGTGTATACTGTTTATGGATACGCTTTACTTCCTCAAGTGATTTTTTAACAATCTCCTCTTTCTCTTTAGGTACAACAAGATCGTCAATACCGAATGTAACTCCTGCTTTGGTAGCATATTCATATCCGAGGTCTTTTACATTATCAAGGAACAGACAGGCAGCTCGCGTACCGCACTGTTTAATAATTTTCGCGACAAAGCTCTCGAGGTTTGATTTCTTCATCAGTTCGTTGAGAAATGGTATTCCTTCGGGTACGATTTCGTTAAAAATTATTCTTCCCGGGGTTGTTTCGATTCGTTTTCCGTCAACCCGAACCTTAATCTTTGCATGGAGTGAAATCTGATTATCGGCGATTGCGTGTAATACCTCTGTCGTATCAGAGAAACAGCGTCCTTCTCCCCGCTGTCCGGAAGCCATTTTTGTTAAATAGTATATACCAAGCACCATATCCTGACTGGGAACCATAACCGGCTCACCATTTGACGGACGCAACAGGTTATTGGCGCTGAGCATGAGCAGACGGCATTCAATCTGTGACTCGAATGAAAGCGGTACATGCACCGCCATTTGATCACCGTCAAAGTCCGCATTAAACGCGGCACATACCAACGGATGCAAACGGATAGCCTTACCTTCAACAAGTACCGGAAAAAAGGCCTGGATACCCAGCCGGTGGAGTGTCGGCGCCCGGTTTAACATCACCGGATGATCTTTAATTACCTCCTCAAGAATGTCCCACACCTCGGGACGCTCTTTTTCAACAAACTTTTTAGCGCTCTTGACTGTCTGCACCAGATTTTTTTCTTCCAGCTTCTGGATAACAAACGGTTTAAACAGCTCAAGCGCCATCATTTTAGGCAGACCGCATTGATGGAGTTTTAATTCAGGCCCGACAACAATCACACTACGGCCGGAATAGTCAACACGTTTACCGAGGAGATTCTGCCTGAATCGACCCTGTTTACCTTTTAGTAAATCACTCAGCGATTTGAGCGGACGTTTCCCTTCACCCTTTACCGAAGAAGTACGACGACCGTTATCAAACAGGGTGTCAACCGCTTCCTGCAACATTCTCATTTCATTACGAAGAATAACATCAGGAGCCTTAATCTCAATGAGTTTATTTAACCGGTTGTTCCGGTTAATCACCCGTCGGTACAGATCATTAAGGTCGGATGTTGCAAACCGCCCTCCTTCAAGCGGTACCAGTGGCCGTAAATCAGGCGGCAGAACCGGCAGTACAGTCAGCACCATATTTTCCGGTCGATTGCCGGATCTGAGAAACGCCTCAGTAATACGCAACCGCTTGAGATGCTCCTGCTTTCTCTGTTCGGATGATTCAATTTCTATTTTATACCTCAACTCCGCTGAAAGATCCTCAACATCGAGTGTAGCAAGAAGCTCAAGAATAGCCTCGCCACCCATTTTTGCATCAAATTCTTTCCCGGCCTCGCGTAATTCCTCGAAATCCTCTTCTCTGAGCAGATCCATCTTATTAAGTCCGGTATCACCGGGGTCGATCACAATATACGATTCATAATAGATTACCCGTTCAAGAATAGTATTTGATACACCCAGTAAAGAGCCAATCTGTGATGGAATACTTTTAAAAAACCAGATGTGGACAATAGGGACCGCCAGTTCGATATGCCCCATCCGTTCGCGTCGTACCTTGGAATGAGTTACCTCGACACCACACCTGTCACAGACAACACCCCGGTACCGAATCCGTTTATATTTTCCGCAATTACATTCCCAATTGCGTACCGGACCAAAAATCTTTTCACAAAAAAGCCCATCCCGCTCCGGCTTGAAGGAACGGTAATTAATGGTCTCAGGCTTGGTTACCTCTCCATACGACCAGTTTCGGATTGTATCAGGCGCAGCAAGGTGCACACTGATACTGGCGATTTCCTGAATTTTCTTTCCATACTGACTATACAGTTCAGTCACGGAACAACCCCCGTTTTTTGGGTTAATAAAGAATTCTATTTCTATAAAACCGTCTCGAAAAAGTCCGGTTCTAATCCTCTTCGTAATGCAACTGAATGTCAAGCGCCAGCGCTTTAATTTCGCGCACAAGCACATTAAATGACTCCGGGATACCGGACCGTGGTGAATTCTCACCTTTTACAATAGACTCATAAATCCTTGAACGGCCGGTTAAATCGTCACTCTTAACCGTTAATATCTGCTGCAGAGTGTATGCCGCACCGTATGCTTCAAGCGCCCAGACCTCCATCTCACCGAAACGCTGACCACCGAACTGGGATTTACCACCCAGTGGCTGCTGCGTAACCAGAGAGTACGGTCCGATCGAACGCGCATGAATTTTATCATCGACCAGGTGACACAGTTTCATCATGTATGCCGGCCCGACGGTGATTTCATGATCAAAAGGCTCTCCACTCCTGCCGTCACGAAGCACGGTTTTACCGCTTCTTTCGAAATTCGCCTCTTTTAAGAGTGCAACGACATCATCAGGGCTGGCACCGTCAAATACCGGTGTGGACACATGCACATTGAGTTTCTGTGCAGCTAATCCCATGTGGCATTCCAGAATTTGTCCGACATTCATACGGGACGGCACACCCAGAGGATTAAGAATAATATCAACCGGGGTACCATCCGGAAGAAACGGCAGGTCTTCGCGGGGAACAATCTTTGAAATCACCCCTTTATTACCATGTCGACCGGCCATTTTATCACCAACCGATAGTTTTCTTTTCTTTGCAACATATACCTTTACCAACTGCAGTACACCCGGTTTTAACTCATCGCCACGTACAATTTTGTCAATTTCTTTATCCAGGCGATCCTCGAGTTTTGTGATGAGATCATTTGCCTTGAAAAGAATTTCTTCGGCAATCTTGCTCTTCTTAGAGCTCGTACACAGACCGTCTTCATACGAAATACTTTTAAAATCAAGCTTTTTGAGAAGCTGCTTCTTCCATTTCTTGCCTTTGGGAATAATGATATCCCCGGTATGGGCATTGATAATTTCTTTCGTCGCCGTTCCCTCAAGCACATCCCCCATTTTGTCTATACGCAGCTTCTCGATATCAATAATCTGTCTGGTTATCTCATCCTTGACTGCATCGATTCGTTCCTTGTCTTTCTTCTTTGAGCGTTTGTCCCGGTCCTTTCGTGAGTATACGTGCGTATCAATAACAATTCCCTTAAGTCCCGGAGGCGCCTTTAACGATGAGTCACGGACATCACCGGCTTTCTCGCCGAATATTGCCCTAAGCAGCCGTTCCTCGGGAGAAAGCTCGGTTTCACCCTTCGGGGTAACTTTTCCAACGAGAATATCACCCGCTTCAACCTCTGTACCGATACGAATAATACCGTTTTCATCGAGATTCTTGACCGCATCTTCACTGACATTGGGAATTTCATGCGTCAATTCTTCGGGGCCGCGTTTGGTATCACGGACTTCCGTTTCGAATACCACTATATGTAACGATGTATAAATATCATCGGCGACGAGTTTTTCGGAAACGATAATCGCATCTTCATAGTTATACCCCCGCCACGGCATGTATGCAACCGTTACATTACGCCCCAGGGCCAGTTCGCCATTCTTTGTAGCGTGGCCGTCGGCCAGGACGTCGCCGGCCTTTATCTTCTGGCCAACAGACACACATACTTTCTGATTAATGCAGGTATCCTGATTTGACCGCTCGAACTTTACCAATTCGTAGGTATCGGTTGCCATAAGGCCGAGAATATCTTCCGTATCCTTGCTCGCCGTTTTCCTTATAACAATTTGTGAGGCATCTACTTTTTCGACAACCCCGTCATTCCGTGCTAAAACCAGACAGCCGGAATCCTTTGCGGCTCTTTTTTCAAGGCCGGTACCGATAAGCGGCGCTTCCGTATTTAACAGGGGCACTGCCTGCCGCTGCATGTTTGAACCCATGAGCGCCCGGTTGGCATCATCATGCTCAAGAAACGGTATGAGACCGGCCGCGACACTGACCAGCTGCATGGGTGAGATATCCATGTACGAAATATCCTTACGAGGTATTACGGGGAAATCACCACGATACCGGGCAAACACGTTTGCTTCAGAGATTTTTCCATCCTTTTCGATCGGGATATCCGCAGGCGCAATGTAATAATTATCTTCCTGGTCTGCGGTCAGGTAATCAATATCGCCCGTTAAATAGCCGTTTTCCACTTTCTGATAGGGTGTTTCAATAAATCCGAAATCATTCACCCGCGCGTAGGTACTCAAAGATGCGATCAAACCGATGTTCGGGCCCTCAGGTGTTTCAATGGGGCAGAGACGACCGTAATGGGTGTGGTGTACGTCGCGGACCTCGAAACCTGCCCGTTCACGCGTCAATCCCCCGGGTCCCAGCGCACTGACCCGTCGTTTATGCGTGAGCTCCGAAAGCGGATTCGTCTGATCCAGAAACTGTGAAAGCTGACTCGAGCCGAAGAAGGCCTGAATTACGGTTGATACCGTGCGCGCGTTTATAAGGTCCTGTGGTACAAGACTCTCCGTATCACGAATACTGAGGCGTTCACGTATTGTCCGCACCATTCGAGTCAATCCAACCGCAAACTGCGCCGACAGCAGCTCCCCGACAGATCGTACCCGACGGTTACCCAAATGGTCGATATCATCAATAAAGCCCTCGCCGTTACTGAGTTTTACCATATATTTAAAAGATTCAATAAAATCATCTTTTGTCAACGTATTCACCCCTTCCTCCGGCTTAACCTGGAGGCGGGTATTAATTCTATATCGACCGACATCACCGAGATCATACCGTTTTTCATCAAAGAAAAGCCGCTGTACTAAATTTCTGGCAGTTTCAACATTCGGCGGCGGTCCCGGACGCATAGTCGCATAAATATAAAACAAAGCTTCTTCCTCAGACTTTGTCTCATCCTTGGCAATGGTATTTCGTATTACCATATTTTCAGGATTCGGGACATCTTTGAGAAGCACTAAATCCGAGATATTATTCTCAGTAAGTTGTTCCCACTTTTCTTCAGTGATAATATCATTGGCGGTAAGCAGTATCTCACCGGTTTCAGTGTTAAACACGGTTGAGGCGACAACACTTCCGACAACCTTGTCTTTTGTTGATTTCAAAATACGTACTTTCTCAGATTCATAAAACAACGCCATGATCTCTTCATTGGTGGAGTAACCGAGTGCCCGAAGGAGAATGGTGGCCGGCATCTTCTTGCGGCGATCGATATTTACCCAGAGTACATTATCCGGATCAAGCAGGAGTTCAACCCATGAGCCGCGCTGTGGAATGATACGGGAAGTAAGCATAGTCTTGCCGGAGGGATGCGTCACTTCATCAAAAGTGATACCCGGAGAACGGTGGAGCTGACTGACAATGACCCGCTCCGCGCCGTTGATCACGAAGGTGCCCCGGTCAGTCATCAGGGGAATTTCACCGATATATACTTCATTGCTGATTTTCTCAACAAATTTTTTAATTTCTCCATCCTGCTCGTACACCAGAAGAGACATGTCCACCTTTAACGGCGCGGCATAAGTCATACCCCGCTCTTTACACTCTTTCAGTGAGTATTTCGGCACACCAAGTTTATACCCGTCATACTCCAGGGTATAGTATCCTTTGACATCACTGACCGGAAAAAGATTAAGGAATCCGCCGTGAAGTCCCTGGTTTTTTCTCTGTCGAGGCGGCACATCCTGCTGAAGAAAAGATTTATACGACTGGATTTGAATTTCTAACAGATTCGGTAAAGGCATTACTTCCTTTACTTTGGAATAGTTCTTTCGTTTTACCATTCCATCATCCCTTCGGCTGAATATAGTATGCTGAATACAGTATAATGTTTAAAACCATATATATAAAAGAACAACAGGCAATACGAGATACCTTCATGGTACCTCGTATATACACGTTTACCAAATAATACCAACTCTCACGTATCGTTTCGTAGTTAGGGAAAATAATACCAAAAGGAATTATTTAATTTCTACTTCTGCTCCAGCTTCTTCAAGCTGTTTTTTATAATTTTCAGCGTCTTCCTTTGAGATTCCTTCTTTCACCGCATTCGGTGCCCCATCAACCGCATCTTTTGCTTCTTTAAGTCCAAGGCCGGTAATTGCCCGTACCACTTTAATTACTTGAATCTTCTTAGCGCCGGCGCTCTTGAGAACGACATCAAATTCAGTCTTTTCTTCACCGGCACTCTCACCCGCCTCACCTGCAGCAGGCGCAGCAGCTACTGCTACCGGTGCTGCAGCTTTGACATCAAATTTTTCTTCAATGGCTTTGACAAGCTCAGACAATTCAAGAACGGTCTTGTTGCCGATAGCTTCAATGATTTCTTCATTCGTTAACGTCGCCACGTAAAACCTCCGTTATATAAAGTTTATAGATGATTGTGTTCCTGTTATTATTATTGTTCCGATTCCTTTTTATTTATAACTGCATTCAGCGTGCCGACAAATTTCGTTAGTATACCACTCAGTACACCCACAAAATTAGACATCGGCGCATTGATACAGGATAATAACTGGGATAATAACACTTCTTTAGTTGGTAAGTCAGCCAGCCTTGCGGTTTCGTCAGCATCAAAAATTGAACCGTCAACATAGGCGACCTTTACCGTCAAAAGATTCTTATTTTCCTTTTTGAATTCTTTAATAATCTTTGCCGGAGCAACAGCGTCACTTTTTGTTATAACAACACCGATGGGGCCGCTCAAATGAGGCAGCAATGCATTAAAACCGCAGCGCTCCAGCGCGATATGGGCAAGGGTATTTTTAACTACCAAAAATTTAGCGCCGGAATTACGAATATCGGCCCGCAATTTTGTCAATTTCTCCACATTAATATTGGTGAAATCGGTCATATAGATACCGGTAGCCCCCGAAAATTCCCGCTCCAACGAGGCTATTGCATCTGTTCTTTCTTTTCGTGTTGACATGGTGAGTTAACCTCTTATAGAATAATCAGATAGAATAACATTTACTTTATTTATGATTTAACCTCTGCGACTTTAACCTTTAACCCGGGACCCATGGTGCTTGATAAGGTGACTTTTTTCACATAGGCGCCCTTGGATGTTGCCGGTTTTGCTTTGTACACAGCGTCCATAAAGGCTTTTACATTCTCCTGAAGACTCTGTGCGTTGAAAGAGACTTTACCAAGCGGGGCATGCAGAATACCTCCCTTTTCCGCTCTGAATTCAACTTTTCCCGCTTTCAACTCCTTTATTGCTTTACCGATTTCCATGGAAACCGTTCCGACTTTGGGATTGGGCATCATACCGCGGGGACCGAGGATTTTTCCCAGCTTGCCAACCACCTTCATCATATCAGGAGTGGCAACCACCGCATCAAAATCCATCCAGCCGTCCTGTATTTTTTTTGCAAAATCCTCGCCACCGACATAATCAGCCCCGGCTTCCTGCGCCTCTTTCTCCTTTTCCCCCTGGGCAAACGCAAGTACCCGGGTTGTCTTGCCTATACCGTGAGGCAGGACCACGGCACTACGTACAGCCTGATCACTCTTTCGGGGATCCACCCCTAAATTAACGGCAATATCCATGGTTTCATCAAATTTTGTATGTGCATTGGTTTTTAAAAACTCAATAGCCTCACCGAGAGAATATTCCTTTAATTTATCAACCTTTTCACGGGTCTCACGCCATTTCTTTCCACGTTTCATAACAAGCAAGCTCCCCTTTTGATCAAAGTACTATACTACGGTAACGCCCATACTCCGCGCCGTACCGGTAATAATTTTTACCGCAGCATTCATGTCGGAAGCATTTAAATCGGGCATTTTTATTTCAGCAATTTTCTGTAACTGATTTTTTGTTATAGTGCCAACCTTTTCCTTATTGGGGACACCGGAACCTTTCTGAATGCCAATTTCTTTTAAAATAAGCACGGATGCCGGCGGCGTTTTTGTGATAAATGAGAAAGAGCGATCCGCATATACAGTAATGACAACCGGTGTTATCATACCGTTTGCCTCTTTCGTCCGTGCATTAAAAGCTTTGCAGAATTCCATTATGTTTACCCCATGCTGTCCCAACGCAGGGCCGACAGGAGGTGCAGGATTAGCCTGCCCCCCGGGAATCTGTAACTTAATCAAACCGATGACTTTCTTTGCCAAAACACTCGTTCCTTTCAGTATGTATATCGTGTTATGAAATCGGATTCACATGAATAAAATCAACCTCAACCGGCGTTGAGCGTCCGAATACACTAACCATCACCTTTACTTTTCCCTTTTCAGGATGAACCTCATCAACTGTACCGTCGAAATCCTTAAAAGGCCCTTCTTTAATTTTAACTGCATCGCCGACCTCAAAGGGTACTTCAGAGATCTGCTGCCGCTCACCTTTTTCTGTCTGACCAAGAATCCGTCGTACCTCTTCTTCCCGCAAAGGCTGAGGCTTTCGGCCTCCGATAAATCCGGTTACCCCGTTTATCCCCTGAACAAAATGCATTGCTTCCTTGCTTAGCTCCATTTCAAGCATAACATAACTCGGGAAAAATTTTCGTGAGGTCTTAACCTTTTTCCCGTTCTTTATCTGGACAACGTCCTGGGTAGGACTTAATACTCTGTTAATCATACCATCCAAATCGCCGGCATCAATAAAATCCTGTATGTATTGGACGACTTTTTGCTCCTGCCCCGTATAGGTTTGTACTACGTACCACTGAAATGCCATTCATCCAACCTTATGGAAAAATTATAAATTTAAGAGATATCCCAACAACCGACTGAGTACCTGATCAAAACCCCATACTACAACGGCGAACAATATACTGAAAACAACTACCAGCGTTGTCGCATTCGTTACCTCATTCTTGCTTGGCCAGGAAACCTTTGCCATTTCGGATTGAACGCCTTTTAAATATTGTATCAGCTTATTCATTGATTCACTGCTTTCGTTTAACAGGCCTGGAGGGACTCGAACCCCCAACCAATGGTTTTGGAGACCACTACTCTAACCAATTGAGCTACAGGCCTAATAGTAATTTCCACTTCTTTTGTTTTACACAATTCCTCGAACCGTCGTCCGGCACTATTTCGATTCTTTATGCATAGTCCGCTTCCGTTCGAAGGGACAATACTTCTTAAATTCAACACGCCCGGAATGAGTCCGTTTATTCTTAGTCGTTGTATAATTTCTCTGTTTACAAGAAGTACATTCCAATATAACGTTATCTCTCGGCATTCCACATCCACTAGTTAGTAAGTTTCAATTCTTTATTCAATAATATCAGTGACCACACCGGCACCAACCGTGCGACCACCTTCACGTATCGCAAAACGAAGCTCCTTCTCCATCGCTATCGGCGCTATCAACTCCACCGATAAATTCGCATTATCGCCCGGCATTATCATCTCGACGCCTTCGCCAAGCTGAATTGAACCCGTCACATCCGTCGTCCGAAAATAAAACTGCGGACGATACCCGTTAAAAAACGGCGTGTGACGACCCCCTTCCTCCTTGCTCAATACATACACATTCGCCTTGAACTTGCGATGCGGCGTTATCGTGCCAGGCTTCGCCAAAACCATACCTCGCTCCACTGCCGTCTTATCTATTCCACGAAGAAGACAACCTACATTATCTCCGGCCTGACCCTCATCCAATAGCTTACGAAACATCTCCACACCGGTCACCACCGTCTTCTGCGTATCCTTGATGCCAACTATCTCTACATCCTCGCCAACCTTTATTATCCCCCGCTCTATTCGACCCGTCGCTACCGTGCCACGACCCGTGATACTGAATATATCCTCTATCGGCATTAAAAACGGCTTGTCTACATCCCGCGTCGGCTCCGGGATATACGAATCTATCGCCTCAAGAAGCTTATCTACCGAACCAACGCCCATATCACTCTCTTCCCCCTCCAAAGCCTTCAACGCTGAACCCTGGACTATCGGTATATCATCACCCGGAAACTCATACTTCGTCAATAACTCACGTACCTCAAGCTCAACCAGCTCCAAAAGCTCAGGATCATCTACCATGTCTACCTTATTCAAATACACCACAATGTACGGTACGCCTACCTGACGGGCTAGAAGAATATGCTCACGCGTCTGCGGCATCGGACCGTCCGCGGCACTCACCACCAGTATGGCTCCGTCCATCTGTGCCGCTCCCGTCACCATATTCTTAATATAGTCCGCATGACCCGGACAGTCTACGTGTGCATAATGACGGTTTTCCGTCTCATATTCCACGTGTGCGGTCGCTATCGTGATACCACGCTCCCGCTCCTCCGGCGCATTATCAATCTCATCAAATTTCTTGACTGATGCGAAACCCTTAGGGGCCTGACGAAGGGTTATCGCTGCCGTTAACGTCGTCTTCCCATGGTCTACATGACCTATCGTACCCACATTTACATGCGGCTTCGAGCGATTGAACTTCTCCTTGGACATAAAATATACCCCTTGATAAATGGTACAAAATTTTATGTTTATATTTTTGTCAATTTCTTTAAAAAAGCCCAAAACGGGACTCGAACCCGTGAACCTCTTCCTTACCAAGGAAGTGCTCTACCTGCTGAGCTATTTGGGCGGGAAAGCGGGCGATGAGACTCGAACCCACAACAACCACCTTGGAAGGGTGGAGCTCTACCAATTGAGCTACGCCCGCAAAAAATTTATTAGTGGGCAGGGGTGGTTTCGAACCACCGTAGGCATACGCCAATGGATTTACAGTCCATCCCCTTTAACCACTCGGGCACCTACCCAAAAAATTTAAGACCGTGGAAAAACCGGTCAATTCCCCTATGGAGCCGATGGAGGGACTCAAACCCCCGACCGTTCGATTACAAGTCGAATGCTCTATCAGCTGAGCTACATCGGCACTAAATCGTTATAAAAACCGAAAATATTCCGCATAATATAACTATTGCATTAAAAAAATGTCAAAAAAATAATATCAAAAAATTAGCCGTTTTTAGTGCCCTCTCAGCAGGCGATTAATTGCCCCTGGAAATCTTGTCGATTAATCCGTATTTTTTAGCATCTTCAGCGGACATAAAGAAATCGCGATCCGTATCTTTCTCAATCTCCTCCAACGTCTTGCCGGAATGCTGCGCAAGGATTTCATTCAATTTCTCCCGGATACGCAGCATCTCTTCAGCCTGAATCTGAATATCCGATGCGGGCCCATACATATTACCGGCAATAAGCGGCTGATGAATCATAACCCGTGCATTCTCCCAGGCGTACCGCTTTCCTTTCGCACCTGCACACAGTAACACGGCAGCCATACTTGCCGCCTGCCCCATGCACACCGTACTGATATCGGACTTGGCGTAAGACATTGCATCATAAATAGCAAGGCCCGACGAAATTGCGCCGCCCGGACTGTTTATAAAAATAGTAATATCCTTCTTTTCCAATCCGTCAAAGTAGAGGATTTTCTGAACAACCGCTTTGGCCACCTCGTCATTTATCTCATTCCACAGAAAAATTTCCCGTCTCTCAAGCATACGCTCTTCAATTTCTCTTCCGACGAATGCCCGTTTCATCTGTTCTACAACATCATCATCTTTTTTTTCTTTAGCCATACCTACTCCTTTGGGAACACGTTTCCCTCTTCTATACATTGTAAGCAGTCCGGTTAACTATCGTGTCACAATACATTCGGTCGTCCCGTCGGGAAGATCGTTTACGGTAACCCCCAATGCACCCAGCTCATCGCGCATTCGATCAGCCACGGCATAATCCTTTTCTTTCCGCGCCTCCCTGCGCGTTGCAGCGAGTGAGACGATTTTTTCAGTCAGCTCCGGTGCAACCTCTTCAGAGGATATCACCCGGACATCGGTATGTACCACAACCTTCCGCTCCTCACCGGAAAAAAGATCGAGGGCCAGTATGGTATCCGCCTGCTCCAACGCCACCTTCTTCTCCCGGGGTGTAAATTCTTTACTCTGCACAATATCCCATACCGCTGCCAGAGCCTGGGGCATATTCAAATCATCATACACTGCATTCCAGAATGGTATCAGTATCGTATCAATTCTTGCCGGTGAAACAGCGCCATTATCCTCCGCGGTTTCTTCCGCCGCACGCTTCCGTAAATTCTCAAGACTGTTTGCCGCGCCCCGTATACCTTCCCATGAAAATTTCAGCGGTGAGCGATAATGGGCACTGTAACTGTACAATCTGTATGCAAGCGGTGCAACCTTTTCTTCTTTTAACGTATCAAGGGTGATAAAATTGTCCTTCGATTTGGACATTTTTCCCTTTTCGACCACCAGCCATTCGCCATGAATCCAGTAGCGGACAAACTGGGTATGCGTGGCCGCTTCAACCTGCGCGACTTCATTAGTATGATGAATACGTACATGATCCGTACCGCCGCAATGGATATCAATAGGCTGGGGCAGATATTTCAACGACATGGCACTGCACTCGATATGCCAGCCGGGAAAACCGGTTCCCCAGGGACTGTCCCACTCCATCTGCCGCTGTACATCCTTCGGTGAAAATTTCCATAACGCAAAATCGGTGGGGTGCCGCTTATCTCCCATGTCAACCCGCGAACCGGCACGAAGCGTTTTGGGATCAAGCCCGGCGAAATCACAATACGCCGGAAATTTAGTGGTGTCAAAATAGATACCGTCATCAGTCCGATAGGTAACCCCGTTCTCTTCAAGCTTCCTTACCAGCTCAATCATCTCCGCAATATGCTCAGTGGCTTTGGGCCAAATATCCGCATCGAGAATATTCAGGTCCTTAATATTTTCCATAAACTTCCGGGTATAAAACTCTGCAATCTCCCAGACCGTTTTACCCTCACGCTGCGCGCCCTTTTCCATCTTGTCTTCACCGGTATCTGCGTCAGAGGTAAGGTGGCCGACATCAGTGATATTAACCACATGCTTTACCGTATACCCA
Source organism: uncultured Fibrobacterota bacterium (assembly GCA_964543525.1). Classification (GTDB taxonomy): domain Bacteria; phylum Fibrobacterota; class Chitinivibrionia; order Chitinivibrionales; family JANQEN01; genus CBDVBE01. The sequence goes on from CAZIYW010000024.1 coordinate 37,334, forward strand.
AGAGACTGGAGCGTTCTTTTAAGCACATCCTCGAATATGTAAGTACGAAGGTTGCCGATATGAGCAAAATTATATACGGTCGGGCCACAGCAGTACATACCCACTTCCTGCCGTAAAGGTTTAAAGTTCTCTTTTTTTCTCGTCAACGTATTATATATGACCAGTTGCTTCTGCATGCGCTAAAACTCCAGAACTACTTTTCCGTTGCCGGCGACAACAGATCCAATCACCAGCGGTTTAAACTCCTTTAATTCTCTTGCCTTTACCACCCCATCCGCATCTGCGGGGTCAACAACAAGGACCATACCAATACCCATATTAAATGTCCGGTACATCTCGTCGTTCTCCACATTGCCTGTTTCCTGCAGGAAAACAAATATGGCATCAGGCTCCCAGGTTTTTGTGTCAATGACCGCATCACAGCCTTTCGGAAGGATACGATCGACATTTTCCTGAAATCCGCCGCCCGTTATATGAGCGCATCCCTTTATCAGCCCCTTTTCCATTATGGAAAGAACCGGGCTGTACGCAATATGGGGCCGCAGTAACTCACGGCCGAATGTCTTTCCACCAGCCGGAAATGTATCACTGTATTTCTTCCCGGCAACCTCGGTAACAATTTTCCGTGCAAGACTGTACCCGTTGGTATGCAGCCCGTTGGAACGGAGACCAACAATAGAATCTCCTACCGCGATACCGCTGCCGTCAATAATATCTTTTTCATCGACAATACCGACAATAGTGCCGGCAACATCGTACTCACCGCTGTTATATATCCCCGGCATCTCAGCAGTCTCCCCGCCGATAAGCACACAGCCTGTTTTTTTACAGGCACGGGTCAATCCCTTCATAAACTGTTCAGTTACCTTCGGGGAAAGTACGCCGGTACCGATATAGTCAAGAAAATAGAGTGGTTTTGCACCCAGTACCAGGATATCATCCACGCAATGGTTGACAATATCTTCTCCAACCGTATCGTGAATGCCGGTTTCATAGGCAATTTTCAGTTTTGTCCCCACACCGTCAACGGATGAAACCAGAATGGGTTTCTCATACTCCTTGAGCATCGAGACATCAAAGAGCCCGCCAAAATGGCCGAATCCGCCTACTACGTTCTTGGTATAGGTAGACTTTACCAGCTTCCCTATCCTTCTCTTTGCCTTGGCCCAGGCTGAGAGATCAACCCCGGCATCAGCATAGGTAAGAGATTCCGCCATAGTTTCAACGCCTTTGAATTTTACGTTTTTCGGGGTTAAAAAATACTATATATAAACGAGAAAGCGGTAGCAAAATACCTTTATGTGCACTATAAATACAAGAGGTTATACAGGTTTAATCTGGCGAGTTACGTTTTCGGGCGATGATGTCCATATCGGTTAAGGGTAAGAGTAGGGTTGATGGGGTTATATCAGATCCAGAAACCGTGAAGGCTTCATGACAATCTTTCTGCGATTGTATTCCTTGTTTTTTACCGACAGAAGAAAAAGTATCTTTTCCGCACGGGTGACACCGACATAAAAGAGCCGCTGCTCCTCGTCGAGATCGCACTGCGGAGCAGTGCTTTTTCGCCCAATAACAACCCTTTTCAGCACATCCATCCAGGTGCGTATTTTCCGTGACCTTTGCACTTTATAATGGGGAAAGATACTCTCCTCGAGATCGCAGAGGAATACGACCGGAAACTCAAGTCCTTTACTGCCGTGAACCGTCAGACAGGAAGGATTCGCGCTCAAACAGTGTCTACCATTGGTAAGTTCTTCCTTAACCCGGTCAAGAGACTCATTAAGCCGGAAAAGCAGGGCCATGGATGACACGGCAATATCCGTTTCCTTTTCGAGAGCTTCAGCTTTGTTGACTATCCATTGCACCATATCCGCAGTAGTGCTGCAATGCTTTTTCACCGGTTTCGGATACCGTTTGCCTTTACCGGCAGCGTATTTACCGGAAACCAGTACTTTGCGAAACTGCAGGGGCTTGTTTTTAAATATGGCATTTGCCGATTTCAGTATCGCGGGTGTGCTCCGGTAATTCATTTCGAGCTTTATAACCTCAGCGCCGGGGAAATGATCACCGAACTGCATAATGGGCCCGATATCGGCTCCCCTGAATCCATAAATAGCCTGATCGTCGTCACCCACTGCAAACAACCTGTTTTCTTCAGATAACAGGTGATTGAGCAAAGTGATCTGCAGCGGGTTGGTATCCTGAAACTCGTCTACAAGAATGTAGGCATATTTCTTCCGGTAATGGTTCTTTACATCAGGGTTTTCAGACAACAGCCGCACTGTCTCCTGAATCATATCGGAGAATTCCCAGAAACCGGCCTCCCGTTTCTTTTTCCTGAACCGTGTTTTAACGGTATCCAGAAGTGCATGAGACTCAGGCGAAAGATGCGCATTTTTCCGGGGGTTTACCGACTCTCTTGCCAGTAAATCATCCAGCTCCATGATATTCGTCTGCAGAGCCCGTCGCTCCTCCAGCGATGAGCATTCAGCCAGTAACGCAAGCCTGTCGCGGCAGGTTAAGAGCACCGGCTCACCGGTAAATCCGAGACGCCCGGCATTAGGAATCCCGTCCACAGTGTCTTTCAATATCCGTAAGCCGCAGCCGTGAAACGTTGTGACCAGCGGCAGCGGCTTATCCCCGGCAATTCCAGGCAGCAATACAAGGCGCTGCCGCATTTCATCCGCCGCTTTACGGGTGAAGGTAAGCGCCAGAATGCGATCCTGGGGACAATGCGTTAATGCACAGTATGCTATGCGCCGGGTAAGAACCGAGGTTTTACCGCATCCGGCACCAGCAAGGACGAGGCAATGGTTTTTGAACGGATAGGTTACCGCTTTTTGCTGCTGGTTGTTCAGACCGGAAATGATTTCTTTTATTTTACCGTGGGTTTTATCGGCGATTTTCATAAAAATAAAATAAAACAGACATGCATTTTATTGGTTGGATTTTATATTCCCCTGTCTATTAATCCTTCTTGACTATGCACTAATGACCAACTCTTCTCTCCCACTTAAAAAAAGTCTCTTTATCTTTTCCGGTTTCATAATCCAGCTCGATAAGCGGACTTTTATCCGTGGCAACGAGGATATCTTTTCTTTCGGTATAGTACTGTTTATTGAAGATAAACCGGTTTACAAAGGTGCCGTCGGTTTTGAAGAGCAGGATTTCCGCGAATTCCCTGCAGTCGACGCGCACCACGACAACCTCTGTTTTTCTGACTGCAATAACCCGTGCGCAGAGCACTTCCACACCGGGAGGATAACTGAATGAGCGAATTATGCCCCTTGGGCCGCTCAACGCCAAGGCGTAGGGGCAGCTTATGGTTGATACACCAGAGAGGGAATCTTTAATGGGTTTAACCCTTCCGGGTATCTTTGCGCGGCTTCGCGCAAGTTTCCTTTCTATATCGCGGTACGCCTTGCGGTATATACGGACAATATATCCGTTTTTGGTGAGGTGACGCACCTGGGCGTTAATACGCCTTCCCCTGTTATCCAGCACGGTTACCGCAGGAATGGTCTTGCCGCCTGGAATCCGGTTATTGCATGAGAGCGACACAGGGGTATAGGCAATACTTTTCTCGATATCAATCAGATGGGCCAGATTTGGACCCGTGGGAACCGGTGTGTAAACATAATATCCCCGTTTTTTTACTTTTAGATATTTCTTTACGTAGTTGATAATGCCGTAATAGACATTTCCCCGCGTATCCACACTTGGCTGAAACACATATTGCTCCACTTTTTTTACCGTGTAATAGGTTTCAGCGTCCTCACCGATTATTGCGTCACGATTGATCTGTTTCAGCATGGCATCGGCATAAAGGATATTACCGGCGGCGTCGCAGATAAAAAAAGTCTGGGGATAAGACTCATCAGTATATCCGACATTTGCCTGAATCCCGGTATAGTACCATTGCTCATCCCGTTTGAATATCTGGATCGGGTTGACAAGCTGCTTATTACGCGTGCCGTCACCTTCCGTGATACCGGGGAAGAAGGAGCAAAAGACGCCATTTTTCTCGTTGATAAGCGGTGATGAGAATGAGTAGAACTTGTCAAGCGTCCACCATCTATTACCTTTTGTCAAGGAGGTGTATCCGATCAAATAGGGCTGCGCAAAATAGATCGACACCATATCGTCGGTAATGGTGTTGTGCGCGAAATTGAACAACTGACCTTTATCAAGGTCTTTAAAATAGGCACAACCCTTATCTTTCAGCGTCCGTAAACGTTTTTTAAACAGCTTCTTTTCAAACAGGGTAACGGGATATTCATTCGCCTGTTCCTTTTTATAATACAGGATTGTTTCGGTGTTTACCGGAAACAGCAGATGCAGCCGCTTCGGACTGTCGGGCGACAATCCCCTGTTTTCATGAAATACACTGTGCGAATCAACAATACTCCCCTTTTGGTTGTACAGAAGATATCCGTTCTCCGAATAAAACAGCAGGGTATTATCCTTCATGACCAGCGGACCTGACAAGGTCTTGCGAATTCGGCCGGGTTCACGACACACAAAAAGGCTCCGGACTGTTGTGTCACTGTCAAGTGATATGGTAAACAACAGGGTGTCATACGCAAGCTGTGCGAAGGCAACGGAAAAGAGTGCACAAACACCGGCAAGGCACAGGGCATTCCGCAAACGATACCTCCACTGCGCCATGAAAAAGTTATTTCTCCCCACGGTGAGTTCTCCTGTCTGTAGCTGGATTACAGTTCCTATATCGTGATAATGATATCTACGGGGTACCACCGGTTTGTGAAACCATCCCAACACTGATATCAAAGATAATTTGCCCGGAATTTAAAATGATATACTTTTTTCTCACAACGGTATTTTACCTGGGATTAAACCGGTGGTACGATAATAACCTGCCGGATTTTAAGAAAAAGCACACCTTAGCCGCACCTTTATTATATAATTAATTATGGTTTTACCGCATATTTTCTTTTTAATCATCTTTATCGAATACTATTTTCAAGTATGAGATAATCTATCTATTCACTTAACCGGTGTGATAATATTTATGGAACAAAAAGCAATACGAAAACCAGTTAAAAATTTCTTTATTAAGAAAGACCTGCAGATACGGCTTATCAAAAAGATTGTTCTGGCGGTACTGGTATCGACCGTTGTTTGCATGGCTATCCTGCTGCTCACATTTCTGGTGAAATACAAAAGCACGGTATTCTACCGTGTCACCTTTGATCTGGGTGCGTCAATAGGCAACCGGGAAAATATTGTGGCACTTATATTCCCCAGTCTCTTGATCGCCAGTATCATTAATCTGTGCATCGGTATCTGCATTGGTTTCTATGCCTCCCGCAAGTATGCGGTACCTATTTTCAAGCTTGAACAGTGGGTACACCTGCTGCGTAACGGAAAACTCACCGCGCAGTTGCGGTTTAGGGAGCGTGAAGAGATGCGCGAGCTCAGCAACAGTTGCAACCAGCTTTCCGAGGAATTACAAATTAAATTTGAGCAAATTGAAAAAAGCATCGAGGAGCTGAAAAAAGATCCGTCAGATACCAAGCCGCTCGATAAAATTCAGGAAATGCTGAACAACATGGAATTCAAATCAGAAGCGATTGAGGTGCATACCAGCTATCTCCATGCGGATCAGCTTCCCAAAGAAGAGGAATAATTCTCCATCCAAATATTCCATTTATGCAACCGACATCTTTCGTACGTTCATACGGTACAGTGGCGATGGTAAGGATGAAGCCTGCTTTGAGATGTCGAAGGGATGCCCGTATCGTTTAAATAGTAACGGTAAGGGTTAAAGAAAAGACAAACCTTTCAATCCCGATACTCCACTACCCCACTCACAGATTGACACACCATTTATCCGATGATCGCCGCTACTTCATCCGCAATTGCCATGCATGCAGTAAGGGCAGGGGATTCCATGCCAATCAGGTTTATTAATCCGGGGAACCCCTTATCACTCTCTTCGGCAATGACAAAGTCCCGGAAGTCATCCTCCGGGCGCTGCAATTTCGCTCTGATCCCGGCCATGTCCGGCGCAAGATCCTGATACTCGATAAAGGGGAGATACGTGCGGGCACTTTTAAAAAACTCCTGTCGGTGCGAAGGTTCCACATCGTAATCAATAGTGTCAACATAAAAGGCACTGGGGCCAAGCTTTAAACAGCCTTCAAGATCAAGAACCACATGTATCCCCAGGTGGATTGCGGTGGGTACCGGATAAACCAGCCCGTTTAATTTCCTTCTGTGCCTGTTTGAGACACTGAAATATTCCCCTTTACACGGGTGAATTCCATATCCCGCAGCCTCAACATCAATACCGACCGATGCGGCAATGCGGTCCGCTGCAAGGCCGGCCGCATTAATCACGATATCCGAGCGTACCTGCATCATTTCACCGTCGGCATCGCGAACGTCCGTGATATAGCCCTCGGTAGCCTTTCTCACTCTAACAACCTCACAACTATACGCAAAAATTGTACCGCGAGATTCGGCAGACTGTTCAAAGTATTTCATCAAACTATGGGTGTCAATAATACCTGTCTCGGGAGACAGCAAGCCTGTCGCACCGGTAATATTCGGCTCCCTTTCCAGAACAGCTTCCCGTTCCAGCAACTGCAGGTTCGACACACCGTTTTTCATACCCTGTTCGTAAAGGTCGTTAATCTTATGCGTCTCTTCATCGTTCTGCCCGACAATTATCTTGCCTGGTTTTTTGTAGGGTATTCCCCGTTTTCCACAGAGCTCATACAACTGACGGTTGCCCTTGACACAGAACTTCGCCTTAAGAGATCCTTCAGGATAATACATACCGGCATGGATAACTTCGCTGTTGCGGGAAGAAGCCTCCCTGCCAAAACCGTCATGACGCTCGACTACAATAATCTCTTTACCCGCTGCTGAAAGTTTTTCCGCCGCTGCCAGACCAATTACCCCTGCGCCAATAATTATAACGTCAACTTTTTCCATAGTATTTTCCATCACGTATCCTTTATCCCAGCAATATACTTCCCTTCATATAAAATGTCCCGGCAACACAGGCGGTGAGCAGACAGGCAAAGGTAGCCGCGACCAGCGCCCGTACCGCAATCCTGGAGAGTGTCGACGTTCTTTTCGGCGCCAGCGCCGATATCCCGCCGACAAAAATTGCCATGGAAGCAACATGGGCGAATCCACAGAGCGCATAGGCTGTAATAACGGCAGAGCGCGGATGTTTGAGCGCACCGGCATCGAGCGCCGCGGCCAGATCCTGATAGGAGGTAACCTCTGTTACCACGACGCGCTCACCAATAATTTTTGCAACGACTCCCGCATCGGCAGGCGGTATTCCGATAATCAGGGCGAAGGGATAAAAGAGATAGCCGAGCAAACCTTTCAGGGACCAATCCACACCGATATTAAGTATACTGTTAATCCTCGAGCCCGCCCCGACCAGTATCAGATCGGCCAGTGCAACCAGTCCGATAACTGCAATGAGAAGCGCTACAATACCGACAATTACCTTTACACCTGACTGGGCGCTGTTAATAATCGCTTCAAAGAGATTACTCTCTCTCTGATAGTGTACCTTTACCGATTCGCCGAGAGTCTTTGGTGTCTGGGTTTCCGGATAGAAAATCTTTGACATAATCAGCGCCGCCGGAGCCGACAGAAAGGATGCGGAAATAAGATGGCCTGCAATAGTGGGGAACTCACCCACAAGGGTAAACACATACAATCCAAGAACATTCGAAGCGACCGTCGCCATGCCTGCGGTGAGTACTGCGCATAATTCAGAGCGGGTCATTTTCCCGAGATGAGGACGAATGGTGAAGGCGGATTCAATGCCGACAAAGATATTACTTGCCGCACAGAGCGATTCGGCGCCGGAAATGCGCATCAATCTGGTAAACAGCCAGGCAAATCCGCGGATTATCTGGGGAATAATATTATAATAGTAAAGAATCGCAACCAGTGCGGAAAAGAAGATTATGGTCGGCATTGCCTGGAACGCCAGAAAAAATCCCATAGAGCCTTCTGTACCGGGAGGCAGCGCAAGCGGACCGAAAACGAATTTAGCGCCTTCAGAAGCAGTGTCAAGCACACGAACCGCCAGGTCATTAATCCAGAGAAAAAGCCTGCTTCCTGCAGGTACCAGAAAAATAAAGAGCGCGAAAAGCATCTGCAGTCCCAGCCCCCACCCGATGACATGCCAGTTCATGCGCCTGCGATTGTTTGAAAAAAGCCAGGCAATACCGATGAGGACAAATATGCCGCAGAAACTTACCAGGTTGTAAAGTTCCATATATATAATTCTCCTGTTTTTAAGCGATTGCAGTAAAGGGTTATGATGCCTACATGCACGGGAATAACATAATTTATAAAGCACAGCACCGGTACGAATGTATAGAAATAATTTAAATACACTACACTATCAAGTATTATGGAGCCATTGCTGTCAATACTTCTTCCCGTATACAATGCGGAACAGTACCTCGCCGAAGCAATTGCCTCGGTTTGTGTGTCAACATTTACCTGCTTTGAGCTACTCTGTATCGACGACGGAAGTACGGACAACAGTTCCGCCATTATACACAATTTCATGAAAAAAGATGCACGAATACGACTGATACAACTTGACCACGGGGGCATAGTCGCCGCGCTTAATGCCGGTATCCGTGCCGCACAGGCTGATTTTATTGCCCGCATGGACAGCGATGATATCTGCCGTCCGGAGCGTTTTGTACTGCAATATAACGAACTTGTTACCCATACTGAAATTTCACTCATCTCATGCCTGGTTAAACCTTTTTCCACAGCAGCACTTACTGAGGGAACCGTTCGTTACTTTCAATGGGTAAACCGGAGCATCTCTCACACCGATATGGTCAGAGATCTCCATATTGAAAGTCCAATCATTCATCCTTCAGTCATGTTCAGAAAATCGTCGGTGATACGCCTCGGTGGATATCGTGCATATGACGGACCTGAAGATTATGACCTCTGGCTTCGCATGGCTGAAATGGGTATGCAATTTTCCAAGGTACGCAAAGAACTGCTTCACTACCGTATTCACGACACAAATCTTTCCAAAACAGATATGCTTCATTACCATGGGGATGCCTTTCTGAAAAGAAAATGTGCATTTGTTGCGAACCGCTTAAAAGCGGGAAAAATCGGTGACGGTCGGAAACTGCGGATTTGCGGATTCGCGCGGGCGGGAAAGAAGCTTTATACCTATCTGGAAAAACAGCACATACCGGTTGATGCCTTTGTCGATATTGTACCGAACCGAATCAATACCCGGTATAAAAATACCGTTATTCTTTCCGCCGATACTATCGGAACCGATGATGAAACTATATTTTATATATGCCTTATCAGAAAATGGGGAGCGCCGGAGGAGTTACGAACATTCTTTTCCGGTAAGGGCAAAATTGAGGGAATTGATTATTTGCTACTGTAAATTAATACCTTTTTGGGCTAATCGATACGAGAAGGAGATACTACAATGCCTGATCTTGTGTATACCACACTGGATATAACAAATGAAAAAGATATTGTTGAGTATGAACGAGCTATGTTCAGAGCATTTCAGAATACCGAAATCATTACCTTGCCGGAAATATGGGAATATGATCGAAAAGCTAAACGCTTGCGGACCAAAATCCCCTACCGAAACCAGATAATCTATATTGCCAGACTCTTTGATGCCATTGTGGCCGGAACAGCAATTAATTACAATATGCACGAACCGCTGCAACTGGAGATGATTGGATTTTCTATAGATAAAAGTGACGAGCATATCTGTGAAGGTCTGGGGGTGTTCTGTCTCCAGGTGTTTCATGAAACAATACCTATAGGAATACAATTGAAAGACTACGCATTTGCACAGATTGCTCAGAAAGGAATCAAAACTATGTATGGTACCTGTTCACCCAAAAAACTCCCCGGATACGTCCAGCTTAAATTTGAAGTCATCGATGAAAGGGTATTTAAGGGTGAGAAGAAATATCTCCTGAAAAAGGCGTTACCGTAATCACTAACTTTCCCGTAATACTGAAATGAAAGCGATGTTTGATTGCACCGTCCCTTAAAAGGGGTAGTAAGGGGTAGTATTATATAACGCTTAGTAATACTATAAGTCACTTAAAGTCACTTAAAAAACACCGGGTGCGGTTATCGAATCAAACTTTCGGAATAGTTATTTATATTAAAAAGAATCTTCACTGGTATTATTCATGCCGCAAACTAAATCATTGAACGGATCAGACATTGCATTTATCTATACCGGTATTGGCCGTGGCCACCCTTATTATCTCGACGGTATTATCGAACAAATAGATAAGCTATATCCTTATATTTCTTATTATCAAACAGATGCATTTTCCCTCTCCAAAGGTCTGTCTCTTATCACGTGGCAGATAGTAAAATATCTCTACCGCTTCGGCGCAAAAGGAGGAATAGTTACCCGGTTTTACAGTATGCTTAGACAAAAATCCGTAGCCGGAGGTATTCAGGCAGGTATGCTTGGACTTGACATTAAAAAATTCTTTTCGGGTTATCCCAAACCAGTAGTCGTTGCCCACCCGATTCTCGCAGCCATACTATCAAAACAAAACAGAGTTATTTACCAGCACGGTGAGCCGGCCGCACCGGTTGAATCGTTTATCCCTGGGTGTTACCGCATTCTGGTACCTGTAAAAGAGACGGCTCTTGCATTCGAAAATGCAGGTATTTCGTCGGACTGCCTGGAAATAACCGGCCAGTGCATAGAAAACAACCTGGTATACTCAGTAAAAGCAGCATATAAAAAGAGAATTAAACGCATCAAAAGTACCCGACACCTGACTGTTGCACTGTTTTCATCAGGTGCGTACCCGCCTGTCCATATACAAAAGTTACTGCTCGCGGGTAAATCATTATTTACAGAAGGCCATTCAGTTACCCTGTTCATGGGAACCTCTGAAAAGGCATTTGACACCGCCTGCTATTTTTATAAAAAAAACGATCTGCCGGTAAGTCATACAATTGACGATACTGCTGCAATTACTATCATCCACACGGATAACAGACTGGAGGAAAACCGGCTGGTTGCGTCAATCTTTGAAAAACTCGATTTTTGTATTGCACCTTCACACGAACGAACCAACTGGGCAGTCGGCCTGGGACTGCCGCTTTTTATTCTCTGCCCGCATATCGGCTCGTACGCTCCATTAAATGCCGCTATTGCACTGAAAAAAGGTGTTGCCCTGGAAATTCCCGACAATAAAAGTGCTGCAGGTATTGCAGGTACAATTGACACTTTAAGAAAAAACGGCGAATTGATTGCTATGGCTGCAAGGGGATATAACCACACTGCAATTAATGGCTTTTCCAACGCTGTGGAGATTGTTTATGGAATGGTAAGAAATTTCGGTTAATATAATTCCCTTGCGCTATAAAGATGGTAACAACTGTCTAATGACCATATACACGTGCATCAGGGTTATAAAGTCCGAACCAGGGAAAGTTGTTAATACTAAACACGGGGCGGCTGCAACAAGCCTTCAATAATCAAATCCACCGCAGCATCTTCACTCAACCCTCGAGACATAAGCGTCTGGAGCTGTTTTGAATCGACACTTCCCAGCGCAGCTTCATGCGTAACATGTGCTTTGGGATCACGTACTTCAACAACAGGCACAGCCAGGGCATCATGTATAACGGCCACATTGGTAGTCAGCGCTTCCCGTGCATAAGCACCTTCAAGTGAGGCTTTTTCATGTATCGTAATGGAGTCATCTTCACGGCCGCTTATCCTGGCTATCATGGTAAGGGCTCGCGAAAAAATAACTTTACATTTTAACTTGACTTAATGGTGTAGTTCCAATTGGGGAAGATATGTTCCTTTTGAATTGAAATTGTATCCATTTCATCGTCAGAGATTCTTTCTCCTGTG
>CAZIYW010000025.1:0-44701 GCA_964543525.1 uncultured Fibrobacterota bacterium
ATTCCTGATGTGCGGTATCAACAATACATGCAGTAATAAATGGCGCGGTAAACGCCAGGAATCTATCTCTGGAAAAGGATTAAAGCAAAGAAAATATTCAGCGGATTCCCGCTTAAGGTATTGCGGGAATGACGTATTATTTAACAATCGTAAATTGCCGGTTCACACTTCTTTCATCCAGACTCATATTTATAAAGTAAATCCCACTCCCGACACCCGGTTTTTCTAAATCTGCCGTTAGAGAATACGTTCCTGCCTGCTGTTTTGACGTTAATACCCGTAGAATGGTCTTACCCTGCAGATTCACGATACGCATATGTACCTTTGCCGGTTGTGTAAGGGAGTAGGTCACGGTGATACTCTTTCCCTGAGCCGGAGCATGCAATTTGATATTTTCCTGCAGTGCATGAGTGTTTGGTTCATACGTAATCGGTGTGATATTCGGGCTCCACCAATTGCCTGACATGAGTAATTGTGAAAGCAGCCTGATTGAGGCGCTGTAGGATTCTATTTCTTCGGTGTCACCTTTAATAGCGTTCCAGCCTTTATCGAGAAAAGACTGGTAATTTTTATCGTTTGATCCTTTGCCAACAATGGCGGCAGCTATGATCGGGCAGGTGAAAGCCATATCAGTATAAGTGGAGAGGGCTGTACCGTCGAGCTTATACCCGAGCATAATTTTATCATAAGGTTCGCCGCCTGTTTCATCGATAATCCAGTCAATTATCCTGTTACAGGCCTGTTTAGCTTCTGCAGTTCCATAATGGGCATAATCAACGGCCATTCGCAATGGAAACCTGCATGCGTTGTAATAAAAGTCACCGTCATTAGGGCCTTCAAAGGAATTGGGAGGAGACGGTTTGGGCGGTGATTCGATAACAAAATCAGGCATCAGACCGGTGTTTGGAGAATGCTCGGAGGCGATGGTAGAAGCTAGAGTATACACATTGGTTGCCAGAGTCTTCCATATACCGGAGCCTGTTTCTTTGTAAAATAGATGAAAATGATCCGTCATCCAGTCCGACGATCTGGTATCCCACTCATGCGTTGTCGGGGAGAATTCATTCCACCAGTCGCCCAGCATAATCCGGTCATTTTTAATTATTCTTGTTTCCATGGAGTCAACGATATTTTTTGCTTCCTGCATATAATTTATTGCACCGTTTGAACCCCATTGATAGTGAGCGAGCATAAGTGCATAAGCGATATCAAGATCCCCGTCGGAAGCGGAATTATCGCCGCCGTTTTCCTCTGTCGTAATCTTCCAGGTCATGAATTCACTGCATAACTTGCTGGGTTTATTACGGAAAAATGTATACATCCCGTCAAAATATTTCTTCGCATCAGGTTCGGCATAAGGACCGTCACCGGCCATCAGCGCCATTATTATCATACCGTATCCGTGAGCCTCCGAGACCGAAATGATATTCGTTCCACCCGTGCCTTCCGAAAAAACGTAATATCCACCGGTTGTATATTTGGATTCCTTGAAAAACTTTGCCTTCCAGGTGTCTTTGTAGAAAAGATAGGTATGATAATCCAGTAACATCTGAGTGGTATTCGGTTTAAGACAGTTCGGGAAGTTCAGCTGCTGGGGATAAGGACGGTTCTGGCTGTAAATGGAAATTACAGAAAAAAGTAATGTTACAAGAACGATATTATACAATCTTTTCATGGATGTCTCCTTAAAAATGAATCGGATTAAGATGCCTATTAAAATATATAAATCATGATGGTTACCGGTGACACATGGATTATAGCGTCTTATACTATTAAATTACTACAAATAAATAGGTGCAGTGCATGAAAAAGAAGGGCTGTTTGTTGAGATTACCATTCAAACAGTAGCTGTTAATCAGTAATATTATTTAGAATAGAGGGCCATGGAATGAGATTACTGATAATAAATTAAACTCTTATTTCACAATATTAAACCTGACCGTATATCGAGCGCCGTCAACACTCAGTGTTGCCAAATAAATCCCATTGGAAAACGACCCGTTATTCAATCCAATTGTCGCAGTATGTGCACCACAGCTCCGGTATCCTTCAGTGACAGACCGTACCAGTTTACCGTTGGATGAGTAGATACTCAGTTGTATATTTCCCGTTTTCGGAAGGGTATATGATACAGTCACTCTGTTTTTCAGCGCCTGTGCAACGGAGAATGTGAACGAGGACGGACCGGTATTCTGTGTGGTGGAGATATCTGTATACGGCTCAGGCTTCCACCAGTTACCCGATAACAGGAGCAGGCAGAGCAGATTGATGCTGTCCTCGTAATATTCCTCTTTTTCCACCTTGAGGATACTCCATCCTTTGTCAATAAGTGCCTGGCTGGCTGCGGTGCTGACTGCGGAGCAGGCGCATAAAAACGGCGCCATGAAGGCCGCGGAGGAAAAATCATTAACCGCGGTGCCGTTGAGCTGGTATTCAGCTTTTAAATTGTAGGGGTCTCCCGCAGCTTCATCAATCGCCCAGTTGCCTATCTTGGCGCATACCGTTTTTGCCGATGAGTTTTTATTATGAATAAAATCCGTAGCAATACGCCAGGGGAACCGGCATGCATCATAGGAATAATGGGTTTTACCGTCATATGAGTACGGTGATGGAGGAGTGCCGTTGATAAAATCGGGAACCAGTCCGGTATTGGGAGAGTAACTTGATGAAAGTGAACTGTACATGGAATAAATATTACTTGCCACACTTTTCCAGAAAGAGTCATTGGTTACTTCATAAAAGGTCTGAAAATGGTCGGTCATCCAGTCAGAACAGCGGGAAACTTCACGTTGCCCCTCATTTGTCCAGTCGTAACTGTCGCATATCATAACCCGCTTATTATTCTGATTTATTTCGTATGATTTTATGGCATTGATAACACTTTTGGCTTCACTGAGATAGTCGATGCGTCCCTCTGAGCCCCACTGATAATGGGCAAGAACCAAGGCATAGGCAATATCAAGATCGCCGTCAGTGGCTGTATACCCTTCATTAAACGTTTCACCGCCGGAGCCGTTGGAATTTACAGCCCAGGTCATCAGATTTTCGCTGAACCGTGAGGGATGGTCCCTGAAAAAGTCATACATGCCGTCAAAATATTTCTTAGCCTCAGGATCGGCATAGGCATGAGTACCGGCCATCAGTGCGAAAATGATCATACCGTATCCGTGTGCTTCAGATACGGTAACTGTATTGGGGCCGCTGGTACCGTGAGTGTAAACGTAATATCCTCCCTGCGTACTGCCTGCCTCTCGTATATTTTCACTCTTCCAGTACTTATAATATTCAGAAACATAATAGGCCATATTTAATCCGCTGAGATTGGGTTGTAAACAATGATCATATTTAATGCTTTGTGGAAAAGGCCTCTTCTGTGGGTAAACTGTGGAAAAAAACGCAACTGCAAGCAACACTATAAAACGAATTCCGTGAAATTTCATGAAATTCCTCTCTTCCGTAATTAAGAAAGATTGCTCCCTCACTCCTGTTTATAACACACAATATTATAACATACAATAAATCTATATTGAAAGTCAGTATTAAATAATCAAATTTTAAATTTGTTAAGAAAATGTCGTAAAAATGTTATGTATGACGGGGTGAATGACGGTACTCCGGCATGATAATCTCTTTCAACTGTGTAAATCCCCTGAGAGGAAACCTTTTCCCCTCCTCCTTATCATTTTTCGCATTCTTTATCGGGGAAGGGGAATGAGGCTTAGGCGCCTTATTAAACCGGACCCTACTTTTTTGAATCGTTGTACATTTTTGATGCAAGAGCAAGCATATAAATACCGTCCGCTACACCGGCAATAGTTGTCTCCATACACATATAGTCCTTATTGTGATCGAAGAAGACGCCTTTTTCAGTATTAAATTTATAGGTCGGCTGTGCTTTCGGGTCATAATTGAACCAGTTTTTGTTATCGCTCCAGTCGCGAAGTTCACCGGGACCCTCCGAAATAGCGCCGGTTGGAAATTTATCGCCCTGAAGTGTATATATCTGTGAAAATGGATGCTTAATTGTATAGGGCAGTTCTTTCGTCGCAACAAAGCAGATTCCCCAGTTATTACACCCGAGTGTATAGTCCAGGATATTTATTGCCATACGCTCATATTTTGTACTTTTGGTTCTCATCTGAAATTCCATGGCTGCAGCCGCAACCCCTATATAGCAGTATAAACCGCCCCATACATATTTAAGAGGCAGTCCCCAGATATTTCCTCTCTTTTTACCGTTGCCGTTAAACTGCTCAAGATCAATATGCAGGTCATTTTTTACCACTGAATAGTGCTCCATAAGGCATAAATGTGCCGGCATATTCACACTTTCCCAGGCGCGCCATCCTGCAGCCCGCGCTTTATCCGAATATTTTTTGGCGGATTCCAGGTAACTGCTGTCTCTGGTCAGCCTGTACAGTTCAGCGGCCGCAAGCTCCATATTGTCATCTTTTGTCTCGTCACCGTAGAAATCGTAGAAATTGATAGTGTCAATAAACCATGCCGGCGCTACAGCATCGTCGGAGTCGGCCCGCCGGAAAATGAGCTCAGCCATATCTCTGTAACGCTTTGCATCCTCCTTTTTACCCAGTTTTTCAAATATACCGCTTCCTACTGCCAGGGCTGCAGCAGAATAGCCCATCTGTGTCGGTGAAAGGGCGGAAAGACACGGTCGTTTGCCGTCAAGCTTATCTTTACCCGGCATACGTAGCCCCACATTATGGTCATCGAGGCCACCGACCATGATAATAAACTCATTGCTGTCAGGCATACAGCGCATAAGGAATTCCAGACCCCATTTTGCCTCGTCCAGGACATCAACCAGATCCGTTTTACTGTATTTTTTTACGAAAATGTCAGGGTTTACCTCATAGGCACGTAACAGAAAATAGGTGGCATACCCGATAGTGAGAGAGAACTTGAGATAGTCCCCGGCATCATGCCATCCACCAAATCCGCTGATTTTCTTTCCGTTCGGATCTACTCTCCAGGCATTATTCTTGATTCCCTCCCGGCGGTTAATTACACAGGCAGTGTCACCCAGATGACAGGTCTTGTGATCCACGCAGTCGGGTGATCCGCACCGGGCGGCCCGCATCCAGTGAAGCGGTTTTTCCACAATCCAGCTGTATGGGTCATTTTTTATATAAATAGTCGCCTTGTCTGCACCCTCTGTTTCAAAGGTGTATTCACCGGTATCCTTAAGTGTGGAAAAACTGATTATATAATTGAACGGCATTGGGGTATGGTTCCCTTTGCCGTAAATACTCGCCCCGAATTTGCCGGAAAGGACGCGCTTTGTTTTTCCTTTCCCGGTTACCTTGTTGATTGCCCATTTCTGACCCTTGAGATCCTTCTCAGCCATCACAATTATTCTTTTATTTCTCGATGGATTGTAGCCCAGATAATTGTAACGCAGATGTACCTTATTGGTGTCCGTCACTGTTTGCATTTTTACCACCCTGGGTCTTTCCTTAACCTTGGCCGCTCCGTCACCATAGAGTTTCGTGGCAACACTCGCCAGTAGAATGCATTCCGCAACACCAAAGGTGTTTACGCGGACACACATATAATCATCGCTGTGATCGAAGAATTTAACCTTCTTTGTATTGAATTTGTAAGAAGGCATTGCTTTCTGATCAAAGTAGCACCACTGGCTCTCTTCATCATGGGTCTTTGCATCAAGAGGACCGACAACAACAGCGCCTTCGGGGAATAAATTCGCCTGAAGCATATAAATCTGTGAATAACAACCTTTTACCGATGATGCAATTGTCGGAACTGCGACAAAACTCAGACCCCAGTTATTGCATCCATACACATAATCCAGCATATTCATTGCAACCTTCTCATACTGTTTATCGGATGTTGCGAGTTGATATATCATTGACGCTTCGGCGACCTCAATATTAGCATACACATGGAATACCGAGTAGTCCTGCGGCGAACTCCAGATGTTACCGCTTTTTGTGGCGTTGTCCATGAAATTATTCAGATCTTCAAGCAGGAATTTTTTTGAGGTTGGGATCTTGTCATAAAGAAGTTGATGGGCATACATGTGTGCAGCGCTGTATGCAGCCCACCATGAGTTTTTTGCCAGTTTGGAGAATTTCTTCGCCTGTGTCAGGTATTTGGCATCTTTTGTGAGGCGAAAGAGCTCAGCCGCAGCAAGAAGCAGATTGTCGTAGTTATGCTCGTCTTCATAGAGTGCCCATTCACGTTCGAGCCAGGCCGTTGGTACTGTCTTTTCCGATAGTGCGGCTGCGTAGATTTTTTCAGCCATTTCCCGGTACCGCTGAGCATCCTTTTTTCTGCCCACCTTTGCAAAAACAGCACTTCCCAGCGCCAGGGCGGCAGCGGTGTTGCCCATGTGGTTTGAGGAAAATAGCGAATAGGCGGGACGCTTGCCGTCAAGAGGATCCTCATGCGGAAGCAGCGTGCCGCGTTCGTTGTCCTCAAACCCGCCGACACTGATGATAAATTCATTGTCGTCAGGCATCAGTTTGCAGAGATAATCAAGTCCCCATTTTGCCTCGTCAAGGATATCAACCAGGTCGGTTTTGCTGTATTTCTTTACAAACATTTTCGGATTAATCTCATAGGCACGCAACAGCGCATAGGTGGTCAACGACATGGTAATCGTCGGTTTTGAATAATCAAATCCGTCATACCATCCGCCCAGCATATTTACCTTCTTACCGTTGACATCCTCCTCCCAGGGGTCGGTATTTTCATCACCTTTTCTCCGGTAAATATAGCAGGAGCTGTCTCCGAAATGTGCGGGTTTACGATCAAGCACATCCTCGGAACCGGCCCGCGCCACCCTCAGCCAGCGCAAATTGCTATGAGCCGTCGCCCGGTACGGATTTGATGATATAGTCACGGTAAATGGCGTTACTCCATCCATGGAAAAGGTAAAATCACCCTCCGTTGTCAGGGAGGAGATATCGATTTCGTAGTTATTGGGGAATGGGGTATGATCGTTGACGCCACACACACTTTTGCCCACTGTCCCGGAAAGGGCGCTTTTACCGCTCTGATCCTTAAGCTCCCATTTCGCACCGCTGCAGTCATCGTCGGACATAATAACAATTCGTTTTGCCGCCTGTGGAAAATAACCGATTAGATTATAGCGTGCATAGCGTTCAGCGTGAAGCAGGGTGCAGAGAAATAGAACAGATATTGAAAAGAGAATAGTTTGTCTCATGGCAACTCCCGAAAGGTTTGGATTATTTGTAATGTACCTTTTCTCATACTATTGTGATTTTTGTCAGGATAGATAATATAAAACATGTGTGACCTGTTTTTCACATCCATAACTTCAATGGTAAATATATCACAAAGCAGATTTACATTGCTCTTTAGAAATCCTTACATTCTTCAGAAGCAGAAAATGAAAAAAAGCAGGGAATGAGTTTCCATCCCCTGCATATAAAGGCCGATTTACATTACTCGGCTGTATTATTGATATTCTTCTATTTAAGATAGTTGAATTTTCTGGTTACGGTGGCCCCGTTGATTCGAATGGTGATAAAATAGACACCACTGGTCACAGCGCGGTTGTTAAAATCGGCAAGAATTTGTTTTTTGCCCTTTCCCTGGCGTCCGTTTACCAGTTCTGAAATAATTTTCCCTTTCATATCATACACCGCAATATAAACATCGCTGCTCTGCTCAAGGGTGTATGAAACAGAGATTGCCTTGTTATGGTGGCTTGATGTTATAGCAATATTGTTTTGAGACTTGTTTTCCGGGATGTAGATAATACCAACGTTTGTGTCGATATCGAATCCGAAGGTCTTTTTATAGTCGAGACCCAGAAGATATATATCATCGACATAGAGGTGAACGCTGTCATTGGTTGCAGTATCTTCATCAGGTATAGCCTGTATTGCAAAACCTTTTACCCGTTGGCATCCTCCATCCGGATTTGTTGCCAATTGAGCTGAATCCGGGTGCCATTTCCATCCTTTTTCCCATGCGGGGGACCACATTTCCGTTTCTAACATGTCCGCCGGAATGAGCTTTGTCTGCCACTCGTCAAAGGTACTGTCCATTTTTACATCAAATCCGTAGTATCCCCACCCGACCAGAACTCCATTGGAGTCTGTCATTTCATAAATATCTTTTGTCTGGAAAAGTACTCTGATGTTGCCTCTTCCTTTTAATTTTAATGAAATTGCCGTCATGTCGGTAAAATCGAAATAGGTCAGTGAGTCTTTCATCAGGTCACAGTATATGCCGGCATAGGCATAATCGTCGCCGGTCTGCGTACAGCTGCTGAGGTGAGTTTTAAAGTACAGGTGCATCTCTCCGTTTTCCACCAGTGTGCCTGCATTGGAGCTGTCAACGGGCTCCTGTTTTCCATTTGTAATCTGGGTGCCTTTTTCATCCATATAGGGGCTCCACCAGCCGTTTCCGGTATCTACCGATCCCCATGTCTTGGTGATTGAGTACCCGTAAGCTTCACCAAGCCAGCACTGCTCCGGATTGTTGGCGAAAAAATTCTCGAAGTCATCAAGCCGGACATCGCCAAAACCGGCGCTCACTGAAACGAGGAGAAAAAATGCTGTAACGATTAACATACGTTGTTTCATACCAGTAACTCCCGTGTTAATAATACTACTGTTATTTTTAATTATTATTATTTGTGAGTAAATTTTCGTTAGACAAATATAATAAAAGAACGACATACTGCACCATAGTTTTTATTTTCCCCCTTCCTTTCCCAATATATCGTGTACCTGGAGTACACAGTTTTATCAGTCGCTAAAACTCCTTTCAGTAATTATGTCCCGGCAGAGTTATTATATTTATAGCGCAGGTGTATTTGGAGTGAACGAATCTCTCCATTAAATAAATTAGCATATAATTCTGCATACTTCTTTGCATAAAGGCATATATTCATTTGCAGAACCTGAAAATGCCGGGGAAAATGATACATGCGTTACTGTTTTATAGTAATCAATCTGACTGCTCGTACAAAGAGTATCGTGAATCGACCGTGAACAGGAGCAGGAAATAAATGAATAAATTGTCACCGTACTAATGAAAATGTTGTCATTTTTTTTACGACAAGTATATATTTCTTGAAGATAATTGTCTGAATTACACATGCATCAGCCAATCCAAATATAGATTTCTTTATTAAAAAATATCTGATATGGAAATTCTTATAAAAATCGTAGTCTTTCTTCATAAAAAGAAAATCTTTTTTCTGCTGCCTGTTATTCCCACGGTTGTTGTCCTGGCACTCTATGGCATCAGCAGGAAATATGTCATTTTTCCCCGGGAGGAAATACCATTTGATATATCCACCTATAGTGACGGTGGTGAGGGCGGCAATACGGTTATCAGCAGTCCCGAGATTACCGAATCGTCATTGTCATTTACCTATACGCTGAAAAAGGGTGCGCCCTATCCATACGCCGGTCTTTCAGTAGGGTTGATGATTGATGGTGATTTTCTTGATTTATCAAAATATAATTATTTGAACCTTCACCTTGAATCGGAAAACACCCAGTCCTTTGCCGTCTATCTGAAAACTTTTATTGATGGCTTTTCCACCCTTGATCAGGGTGGCACGCATGAACATCTCATGAAAGAGGTCGCTGTTGACAGTGTATCGCCTGTGTACAGAATCAAATTTAGTCAATTTATCCATCCCTCGTGGTGGCTGGAACAGACGAAAATTTCGGAATCGAAAATCGGCAAACCGCATGTGGAAAAAATTATCAGCATGCAGGTACAGAACGGCCTGCTCACTCCTTTTAATGAACCGGTAAAGGTTGTCATCAAGGAAATTTCAGTCGGCAAGGAAAACGCTCAGGCCTGGCTGGTATTGCTGATATCGCTGATTGTGTACAGTATTCTCTATTTCATCCTGTATAAAATTGCTCATGCAAAGGCGCTGGAAAAGCAGGTGGTAATTTCATACAAGGAGCTGGAGGTTGAGAATGACGCGGATGAGGATATGAAACGAATTGTCGACTGTGTCGCGAGGAATTTCTCAGACCCGGGCTTTACCGTTGAAAAACTTGCGCGTGAAGCCGGTGTTTCCGCATCAAAAATACCGGGTATGCTCAAAGAGCGGTTTAATCTTAATTTCAAACAGTATCTCAATACTATCCGAATTTCCGAAGCAAAACGGCTGTTGCGTGAAACCGATAATCAAATTGTTACCCTTGCCTATACGGTCGGGTATAACAATATTCCCCACTTTAACAGAACCTTCAAACAGTTTGAAGGGATGTCCCCCAAAGAGTACCGGAAAAAGAACCGTACCGGAAACGGTTAATAAAAGTAACCTACTAGCGGCACCATATGAACCGATAGCATCGTTTGTTCAGGATGGTATGAAAAAATGTGTGTCAAAGTATAACAAACAGTCCCGCAGATGACCGCCGGTATAATGTCCTTTATAAAATCCGCGTGCCGTTATATATTTAAGGATTCGTAATTTTGTATTTAGGCACTGTCAACTTCTTATGAAAAAGGCAATGTGTATGTCAGAGCATCAGCAGAAAATTTCTTCAAATGTTCACCGTATTACCGTTGACGGAAAGACCATCTATCTTGTGGGGACCGCCCATGTGTCCAGGGAAAGTGTCGCAGACGTGCGGGAGACGGTTGAAGCGGTAAATCCCGATGCCATTTGCGTCGAGTTATGCGAGGCACGCTATAAATCCATTATCCAGCGCGATCAATGGAAAAAAATGGATATCTATAAAGTGGTCAAGGAGAAGAAAGCTCTTTTTTTACTTGCCCAGATGATAATGGGTTCGTTTTACAAACGGTTGGGAGAGCAACTGGAAATAAAACCCGGTGCAGAGATGCTTGAGGGAATCGAACTCGCTAAAAAAAGAGGTGCTGCATTGATCCTTGCCGATAGAAACATTGAGATTACCCTGCGGCGGGTATGGGGGCATCTTAACTTTTTTAATAAAATAAAAATGGCGGGAAACCTCT
Organism: uncultured Fibrobacterota bacterium; assembly: GCA_964543525.1. Classification (GTDB taxonomy): domain Bacteria; phylum Fibrobacterota; class Chitinivibrionia; order Chitinivibrionales; family JANQEN01; genus CBDVBE01. The sequence continues at coordinate 10,969 of CAZIYW010000025.1, forward strand.
CTTTCGGATTGCTGTTCAGCGAAAAGATTGACGAATCAATGGTTGAAGAGTTAAAACAGAAGGATCAGCTCGAAAATGTTCTGGAGATGTTTGCAAAGGAATTCCCGAAAGTTAAAAATTATTTAATTGATGAGCGTGACCGGTACCTGGCGCAGAAAATAAGGGAGGCCTCCGGAAAAACCATTGTTGCCGTTGTCGGCGCCGGACATGTTTCCGGTATTAAAAAACATATTCAGCAGAATCAGTCTCTGCAGCCATTGCTGGAAACCCCGCCGAAATCACTGGTTCCCAAAATTACCGGCTGGGCAATTCCCCTGGCTATTGTTGCACTCTTTGTTGTTGGATTTTTGAAAGGAGGGACATTGGATTCACTCTACATATGGTTTTTTGTTAACGGCAGTCTCTCCGCACTGGGTTCGGCACTCGCACTGGCGCACCCGCTCACCATAATCGTTGCATTTTTGGCGGCACCGATAACGAGTCTTAATCCGTTTATGGCTGCCGGATGGGTGGCGGGCCTGGTACAGGCTCTTATTAAAAAACCCACTGTCGCCGATATGGAACAACTGCCGGCAACGACATTTAAAGCATTCTGGGTGAATCCTGCGATTCGAATTCTTCTGGTTGTGGCAATGGCCAATCTTGGAAGTATGCTCGGCACCTTCATCGCCGGCGGCTGGATTGCCGGACGTGTGTTTTAACCCGTGAGCAATACGATGTTTACTGCAAGTACACGGATGGTTTACTTTTCCATAGACAGATACCCTGAAATTGAATACATTATTTTTATAGAGCAATGTATATTTAGTTCTTATCCAAAAAGTCCCTGATCTGTCATTTCGACTACACCTTTCTGGCGATAAATCTGAATGACAGGTGTGATTCATTTGCGGACAACAATGATGTAAGGGCAGCCACTGACGGGGAGCATGTTAGTAATACTATTTCATTGGGAGGTATCTATGTTTTCCGGGAGAAAAAAGATTTCTACGGTATACGGCCTGCAGGGATTCTTACTGTCCTGTATCCTGTTTACCGGTTGTCTTACCGATTCAGGCTCGGGTGATCCGGTGCCGCCGAATATCCACGGTAAATGGCGTGTCTGGTATCAGGATACCGTCACTACCGAGCTGGTTGATATAGAAAAATATTTTGACTATCGGCCGGATTCCACATATAAATATACCAGGACAACCTATGGCTCTTCCCCGGTCGAGATGGAACAGACGGGAGATTGGAGCATCATTTCAAACAGAATCCATATGGAAATTTTTTCTTCGTATATCGATTCGGGCGGAGGTCAGGTACCCTTTACACCCGATACAAATGTGGTTGAATTAATCTTTCGGGTACACGGCGATACGCTTGATTTAACGACGTTCACCACCGAGTTCAACGAAGAGGGTATGTTGATTTTTACTCCTACAACGACCTACTACTATATCAAACAGTAAACGATAACGGGTATAGTGCCGGCATTTTTAAAGCAGATATGAAAACCTCTTATGGTCCTGGCCGATAAACATTGTATTTTAAAATGGTAATGTCCCGGCTCCTTTAACGGTTCCATAGATAGTTATGAGAATACTCATTCTTTCGTCATTGTTGTTGCTCATGTATCTCTCCTGTGCCCATCAAGCGGCTCCCGGCGGCGGCCCCCGGGATGTCGAGCCGCCCGCGGTTGTCCGCTCGATCCCGGTGCCGGGCACCCTTAACTTTCCGGTGAAGGGAAAAATAACTCTCCGTTTCTCGGAATGGGTTGATATGCGAAATGTAAAGAAGAGTGTTACCATTTTTCCCACCCTGCCCGACGGATTCAAGATATCCGTCAGCGGCAGGCAGGTTGAGATCGCTCCCAAAAAATCATTTGCCGATTCGACCACTTACCATGTCGGTATCAATACGACGTTAACCGATCTCCACGGCGTATCGGTAGGTACCCCTTTTAACCTGTTTTTTTCCACCGGTTCCTCCATTGACAGCGGTATTATAACCGGTTGTGTTATTGATGCGACTAATAAGAACGTTCAACCGAAAGTAGCCATATATCGTTGTGACGGGGATTCGGTGCATGATTCCGTCTTTCTGCAGCTCCCCAGTTACCTGACTCAGACAGACAGTAGCGGTTATTTTCAATTCGATCATATCCGCCGGGGAACCTACATCCTGTGTGCATTTACTGATGAGAATAACGACAACCGGATTACTCCCGGGAAAGACAATGCCTATGCACCCCGTGAGCGGAAACTCTCTCTCGAAAAGGAGGCCGGGCCGTTTCTCCTCTTTCCCGTCCTGACGGATACGCTCTCTGCAACAGTAGAAAAAATTAAGGCAATTTCCGCTACCCTTATCTCTGGGGAGTGGGTTGAAGGTTCCGGTTACGGCAGGGAGAATAATGAGTGGACAGTCATTTCTCTTGATTCAACGGTACCGGCACCGCGGATCGACCGGTATATTCCCATACGGAATTCCAAAACCTTCATACTGAAACTGGCGGATTCACTTACCACCGGGTCCTACTCGCTTATCTATACCATACATCCGCGGATTTTTCTCCCCGATGATTCCACGGGCAGCGATACAATGCCGGTGTTGCGAGATACCCTGCGATTTAACGGTACCGTCTTTCCCGATACGATTCCACCAACGTTGAAAAGCACTTCACCGCAAGGAACCGTCGATTTAAACAGCATGATTTCGCTGACCTGGTCGGAGCCGGTTCGTGTACTTGTTGATGAATGGTTTATCACTGATTCACTTCAGGATACCATAACGCTTTCCGTTGACACCTCATTTGCCGAAGTATCTCTATTCCGGCCTCATAACCGACTGCAGCCGGAAAAGACCTACTCATTCACCGTTGCACCGGAGTACTTCGAGGATTTAACCGGGAATACTCCACGACTTGAAAAGGATACGTCAGAAACAGATTCTACTGTTGCCGATACGACCGGTGGTGAAGATACTGCCGCAGTTGTTTCCGTTACATTTTCAACCGTTGCGGCAAAAGATCTTTGTTACAGCCTCTCGGGCGGTGCGGAGTGCCTGGAAACACAGCCGCTGCGAATATGGCGGTTCAGACCGCTTAATACGCAGGCGGAGTATACCGCACGGGACAGCGGCGGCTATTTCTATTTTGATTCCATACCCGGAGCAAAGGGAACTATCGGCTATTTCGTTGATTACAACAATGATACCGCCTATTCCATAGGCAGCCTGTTTCCCTGGATTCCTCCCGAACCTGCCTTTGCCTTTACCGATACGGTTGAGGCGCGGGCACGATGGGATATCGAAGGGATAGCAATTCCTGCCTGCGACACCTGCTCTAAAAAGATTGAACACGCCGCTCCGCCGAAAGAAACGGCAGTCGATACTGTTGACAAAGAAGAGTAATCAGGAGAGAATCGTAGAGGTTTTATTCCTCCACCAGCGTCTCGTCGCGATCGTCCTTCCACGCAAGAAGGTCGCGGGTGCGGCTGGGATGCTTGAGCTTGTTGAGCGCTTTCGTCTCTATCTGTCTGACCCGTTCGCGGGAAATACGGAAGGTTTCACCGATTTCCTTAAGGGTTTTTATCCGGCCGTCGTCAAGGCCGAATCGCATGATAACTATTTCACGCTCTTTTTTGGATAGCGAGTCGAGTACCTTTCGTATATTGTCGCGCAGGCCTGTAAGGGACACCTGCTTTGAAGGGTCTTCCGCTTTCTTGTCCTCAATATATTCACCAATAGTCGAGTTACCGTCACCACCGATTTCCATATCAAGTGAAATGGGATCAGTGGAAAATTCAAGCGCCATCTGTACCTTTGCCACCGATGTGCCCACCGCGTCGGCAATTTCTTCAGGAGTGGGCTCATACCCGTATTCCATGACACATTTACGGCAATATCTGATAGTCTTGTTAACCAGGTCGAGGGTATTTGCCGGGATACGTATTGTCTTTGATTTATCATTTATCGCCCGGGTGATCGCCTGCCGTATCCACCAGGTAGCGTAAGTACTGAACTTGTATCCCATACGGTAATTGAAGTTTTCGACCGCTTTTATAAGACCGCGATTGCCTTCCTGAATAATGTCGATGATTTCCATACCTTTCAGCACATACTTTTTCGCGATACTGACAACGAGTCTGACATTGGCCTCAATGATAGCATACTTGGCGTCATTATACACTTCTTCCCAGTGCCGGAATTCTTCAAATTCCTTCTTTAATGCTGAATTCTTGAGTGATTCTTTATGCCGCTCGAGAATATACTGTATCTGCTTTGAATTGAGATTAAGCTGCCGGCATAATTCGATGGATGCTTCCTCGAATGCCTTGATTTTATTCTCGATAATGGCTTTTTCCGTTTTCTTCCTGGTCTTGTTCAATTCTTCTTTCAGATTGTCAATCTGTGTGTTTTTCCTTTTTATAAGGGAGATGGTTTTAAGGAAATTTTTCTGCAGTTCTTCATGCTTTTCAGGGTCACCGAGATCATCCTCATTTACCTGGAGCACATCGATACACTCGATAACATTTCGTTTAAACTCATCACCGATACGGTACAGACTCGCCAGTGCCTCCGGCGACTGGAAAGCCATATCGAACAGTTTCCCCTGAGCGAATTCCATCTGACGGGCATACTGAGCTTCCTGGCCTCTTGACAGCAGGGGCACCCGACCGACACTGTTCAAATACACCCAGGTGGGATCCGTATAATGTGCTGCGCCACGGCGGGTCGGCGCAGCATATCGTGGACGGTGGGCAACAGAAATTTTCTTGTCGCTGACAAAAGTGTTAATGGAAATGTTTTCGCTTTCAAGAAGATTGCGAATCTGAATCGTTTCACTGGTAGACTCAGCTATTTCCTTAATCTGAGCTTCTGTCACGAAACCCTGAAGTTTAGCCAGTTTTTTCAGTCGTCTGGCTTTTTTCTCAAGCATTGCGTCAGGTTCGCTTTTTTTTACCATCCCGAATTCAACTCTTTCCGTTGGGTACTCAGAACGTGTTGCTTATATAACAACTCTTTTTTTTCTTCCGGCTTCCGCGCCATACGGAGCTTTTTCGTAATCTCATGCATCTGTTGCTTATTAAACTTTAAAAGAAACCGTTTCACTTTATGAGACACCTCCTCATGCCGGTTATCGGTAATAACATCCTTAATCAACATAAGGGATAACACACGCTTTATATCGTTATTATCGGTTCGATCAATAATTTTTTGTAACGATTTCTCACGGGTATATGTGTCGATAATTAATGAATATAAATTTTTGGTAGAAATATCGGTAAAGGTTTCGGTAGATATATGTTTTTGTGCCAGTGCAATAAGGGACGGTTCCTTGACAATAAGATGCAGAAAACTGCCCTCTTCCGTTTCAAGAAACTGTTCCGCAGTAGGATCCCGCTCCGGTTGTGTCGATGAAGATTCTTTCAGTCTTTTCTTTGCCAGCACGCCATATATAAGCTGTTCACGGATATCCAGCTGTTCGGCCACCTCCTTAATCAAGGCCGCACGCATTATTTCATCGGAGGTTGCTTGAATAAGGGGAAGTATACGTTCAACGATGGCAGATTTCCCCTTGGCCGTTGATACATCATACATGCTCATCGCGCGTTTGAGAATAAAACGGACGGAGTCGTCGGCGGCGGTGATTTTTTTCAGCAGGGATTCGGCGCCATGGGCTGCAATATACGAATCGGGATCCTCTCCCGACGGAAGAATGAGCACCCGTACATCCAGGTTCTGCGGCGCCAGCACAAATACTGCACGCTCAGCCGCCGCTATTCCTGCGCTGTCACCGTCAAAAACCAGAACTATTCTCGATGTAAACCGTTGTATCAATTGTCCCTGCTCAACCGTTAACGCGGTTCCCGAAGTGGCGACCACGTTTTGTATGCCCGTTTGATACAGAGAAAGGAAATCCATATATCCTTCAACAAAAATGGCATATTCCTTTTCTTTTATTGCAGGGCGCGCATGGTGCAATCCGTAGAGCACCCGGTTCTTGCGATATAATACCGTCTCCGGCGAATTAAGGTATTTAGGCACCGCATCCTCATTTATGCCGCGTCCGCCAAAAGCGATCGTTTTGCCGGAAAGGTCAAAAATGGGAAACATAATACGGTTGCGAAACCGATCGTAGGGTTTGCCGCCCTGGGATGAAGTAACTATCAGACCGCAGGCTGAAAGCTTGTCCACCGGTATCCTTTTCGATTGTGCATACTCAATAAACGGTGACCACCCTGCCGGTGCATATCCCAGGCGAAACTCCTTTACCAGCTCCGGCCTGAGCTTTCGTGATTTAAAATAGGCAACAGCCTCCGGACTCTTTTTCATCCGGTCATAGTAAAAGCGGGTGGCGAGCTCATGTATGGCAAGCGCCTCGGTTTTCGATATTCGATCCCGGACGGCACTCTGACCCTGCTCTTTCACTGGACGCAGGGTGACCCCTGTTTCCTCGGCCAGGCGCTGCAGCGCCTCCGTGAAGGTGAGACCCTCGATTTCCATAAGAAAAGTAAAGATGTCACCCCCCTTGCCGCAGCCGAAGCAGTGGAAAACGGCCTTTGAGGGACTTACGGTAAAGGAAGGATTCTTCTCTTTATGAAAGGGACAGGGTCCTTTGAAATTCTGCCCCGCAGGACGGAGTTTTACATAACGCCCGATGACCTTTACAATGTCAATCCTGGCGCGGACCTCTTCTTTCGCCTCGGGAGGATAAAAGGGTGACAGGGTGTTCATAAGCTCCTGTGGGGATTGCCGGTGGTTAATAACGGTAACCACAGCGGTTACGGTTCACTCTCTGTAATGCTATAAAATAATTACTATATGATTTTTCGCAAACGGTATGAAATAGTTGTAATTTATGTTTTCCTGTTTTCCCGGTAAATACTAAATTATTAACACACAGAGACGGTGCAGGGAACACGTTTTCATAAACAGGAGGATACACTATGGTTTACGGTGAAGAAATAACCATTCAGACGAAGGGGTATTCTGATGTCAAGGACATAACCGGTCCGGTGCGTCAAATCATTACTAATTCCGGGCTCGCAGACGGTATTGTAACGGTCCATGCGGTTGGTTCTACTGCGTCAATTTCAACTATTGAATTTGAACCGGCGCTGAATGCCGATTTCAGGGATGAACTTGAGAAATTTATTCCGAGCAGTCTGCAGACACGCCATTCACAAACGTGGGGAGATGATAACGGTTTCTCACATATCCGTGCCACCTTTATGGGGCCCTCCATCACGGTTCCTATAACCAAAGGGACACTTGTTCTGGGTACCTGGCAGCAGATTATTGTCGTCGATCACGACAACCGGCCTCGTTCGCGGAGAGTGTTTGTACAGGTAATGGGGGAGTAGCGGCATACCCGGCAGATATCATCAATCCCTCGGATCGATGCCCGGCGCAGAACGCTCCCTCCTGAAAATCCTGGTCCAGTTGAAATGCTTCAGCTGCTTTGGCAGCGTGTATAAATGGTTGGTCTGTTTGAGATGATCCGTATTAACCATACCCGCCGACATAACCAGTTTCACAGCAGTCTCGACACTCATTTCAAGCCCTATGGCGTCTGCCTTGGGTATAAAAAGAAGAAAACCGCTTGTCGGATTGGGAGTGGTCGGTACAAACACACTGACCATCTCACTGCCCGTCTTCTCGGGGATCTCGCCGGTGGTATCCGCAGTAACAAAACCGATACAGTAGGAATCTTTTTTCGGATACTCTATCAGGACAGCTTTTTCAAAGAGATTCTTTTTATTCCCGGCTACCGAGTCTATTATCTGCTGTACCCCGAGGTAGATCTTGTTAAGCATGGGGATCCGCGAGATTATTGCATTACCAGTATCAATAATCATACGGCCGAAATAATTTTTTGCTGCAATTCCCACAAAATACGCTATCAGCAAGGCAAACAGCAGCCCGACAAAGGGTGGCCAGGTCTCGGGCATTGAAGGAATAAGCGAATGAAACAGGCTCGGCAGAATTGAATCGATTAATCCAAACAATTTTGCAAAGACATAAATTGTTGTGACTGACGGAATAAGTATAATAACGCCCGCCACAATGTTGCCGCGTACTTTTTTAATCATTTCCTTAATACGAAAATTCAAATCAGTTCTCCTCTATAAATTTATATACTTTCTCACCTTTCTTTGCCATACCAAGCTTTTCCCGGGCGATACGCTCAATAAATGCAGTATCGTTTTTAAGTTTTGTGATGGTGCTCTCCAGAGAATCTATGGTGGTATTAAGCGCATCGATTTCCGCCTTCATTCTCCTGGTTTCACGATGAGAACGATAGAGATTAATCAGCCCCACCTCTCCTGTCAGTGAAAAGTAAAGTACTACCAGTAACAGTAAAAAGAGAATCCATCTGCCTAACTTTTTGGGCATCTTCATAGTTATCATTTAGTATATAGTACAGTACGAAAATTAAATAGAATTATTTTTCTGAAGGGAGATTACTCCTTCGCTATACCGCTCCGTATACCTCACTAAAATAATTATTAAACCCGTAGTTTAGTAGTATAACCGGGAATGACCGACATGCCTTTTACCCGATTATGCTCTGATATACTGTTGTCCGGCGATCTGTTTGACGACACCTTTAAGTTCAAGATTCAGTAAAATGGAAAAAAGATCCGCCACCGTTTTCTTGATATTCTCTGCAATCTGATCAATGCGCTGCGGTATATCCGAGAGCGATGCCACAACCAGTTGCTCCTCAGCATTCAGCAGATCCGGAGAAATCCGGGTAACGCTCGAGGGTTCCTGCTGCCGGACCAGTGAATGTGAAACGACGGTTATATTTTCCAGAATATCCTGCGCCGATTGTACCGGTACCCCACCTTTTTTTATCAGGTTGAATGTTCCGTTGCTTTTTTCTGAGAAAATCGAGCCGGGTACCGCAAAGACATCTCTTCCCTGCTGCATTGCATAATATGCGGTAATAAGGCTCCCGCTTTTTTTCCTGGCTTCTACCACAATAACCCCGGCGGAGAGACCTGAGATAATTCTGTTGCGACGAGGGAAATTGTATGCTAACGGTGGCGTGCCGAGCGGAAATTCGGAAACAATAGCTCCTTTTTGAATAATCCGCTCAGCCAGCGCCCTGTTTGAGGCCGGATACATAGTGTCCACACCACATCCGAGTACCGCCACAGTGCTCCCGCCGTTGTCGAGACATGCTTTATGCGCAACGGCATCGATACCCAGAGCCAACCCGCTGATGATAGCGATCGATTGTTTGGTAAGTTCCCTGACAATATGCTCGGTCGCATTTCTTCCGTATGAGCCCGGATGCCGCATACCCACCACGGCAATACTGTGCGTTGAGAAAACATCCGTCGACCCTTTTACATAGAGCACCGGCGGTGGAGCAAATATCTCCCGCAGCAGCTGCGGATAGGTTTCATCCTGTACCGTCAGGATAGTAATCAGCCTCTCTTCCGCCAGACGGAGTTGCTCCTCAGCCTGGTGGATGAGTCCGGGTTCGTGTATCTGCCTGATGCAGTCATCACTCAGCATACCCGTCTTTCTGAGCATAGACGGCGATTCCTTAAAAATCGCCTGTGGCGATTCATAGCGTTCAAGGAGCTGTTTGATTCTTACCGGCCCCAGACCTTTTACCGCATTGAGCGCGATCCAGTATAATGGCATAAAATTACCTGATGAGTATTTTATTTTTGTTAACGGTTGACAAACAAACGTCTCTTCCGGGTTACTAAAATATGTTCTGCCGTTTCAGGTATATTATTTTAACACCGCTTAGAGACCAGTGGGAAGGTTGCCGGAAACCTGTTCCGGTTTTACTTTTTCAGATGGTTTAAAAGATGTTTCGCTATTTTTTCGGAAAATCCCTCGACCGCAGCAATCTGTTCCGGTGAAGCTTGTCGCAAACGCTTTGCCGAACCGAAATGCCGTAAGAGCGCACGGGCTCTTTTTTTACCGATACCCGGTATGGCCTCCAGTGTTGATGCCCGAAACTGCTTTCCGCGCACCTGCTTGTGATAGGACAGAACCCAGCGGTGCACTTCATCACGGATACGTTCAGCCAGCCGGCGAACCGGATGGTTCTGTGCCAGTCGGATCGGGTCTTTGACATAGGGAGAGTAAAGCGTTTCTTCCTTTTTAGCCAGCGCGATAATCATGGGAGGATTCTCAAAATCGGTTAAAGGCTTTGCCGCTGAAGACAATTGCCCTTTCCCGCCATCAATAAGGAGCAGATCGGGAAATGGCTTCCGCTCGGCGTGCAGCCGGGTAAGACGCCGGGTAACCGCCTCCATGAGCATGGCAAAATCGTTCTGGCCGGCTACGGTTTTTATTTTGAAACGACGGTACCGGGATTTATCGGGTTTACCGTAAGAAAAATGAACCATCCCTGCCACCGGATACTTGTCCCCGAGGTTTGATATGTCAAATGCTTCAATATGCTCCGGGAATCGCGGCAGGTGCAGCAACTCTCCGAGGAGCTGCAGAGTTACTCCTGCATCATCGGGAACCTTCTGGTCAAGATACAACTTCGCATTCTTCTTCGCCAGGGAAATCAGTTGTGCTTTACTGCCCCGGTGAGCAATGCTCACCCGCACCGGTTGGGCATACTGCCGGGCGAACCACGATGAAAGAAGTTCTTTATTAACACCCATTTCCGGCGGCAGGATAACAGTCGGCGGCGGATTGTCCAGAGCATGCTGATAAAACCGGATGATAACCGATTCATGCTCGTGGGAGGAGGTATGCCACACCTGCTTCTTGAAAAGAAAATGTCGTTTTGAAAAGAGCAGTCCCTGCCGGAAGGAGAGGATACCAAGACAGGTGTGCCGACTTGATTCGGCCGTACCGAACACATCAAAATCTGTTTGCGGAGTTTTCAGATCGACCCGCTGCATATGCGATGCTTTGCGGATGAGATTGATCTGATCGCGAAGCGAAGCGGCAGATTCATAGTCAAGACGCGCCGAGGCCTCCTTCATTCTTTTGTCAAGTATTGCCGTAATATCATTCCTCCGCCCTTTAAAAAACTGTATAAGCATGGCAACCTGCCGCGCATACTCTTCAGGTGAAATATATCCCGCACATGCCCCGTGGCACCTGCCTATCGAATAATTGATACAGGGCCGTACCGGCTTTTTTAACGGTAATCTCCGTTTGCAGTCCCGGATCCTGAAAATGACATGCGCAAAATCCATGAGCTTTCGCATGGTGCCCACATCGGTAAAAGGCCCGAAATACTGTGCCCCGTCATTAATAACACGCCGTACCACTAACAGACGGGGAAACGGCTCCTGCAGCGTAACCTTCAGATAGGGGTAATGCTTGTCGTCCTTTAAATCGAGATTGTACGGCGGCTGGTGGGTCCTGATAAGATTCGCCTCAAGAATAAGCGCTTCGGTCTCATTGTTGGTTGCTATCCACTCAATTGATGAAACCTTATCCATCAAATGTGGTATCTGAAACCTGCCGTCACCAGTGTCATGAAAATAGGACCGAACCCGGCTTCTCAGGTTAACCGCCTTTCCAATATACAGGTGCCTTCCCGATGCATCCTTCATCAGATAAATACCGGGAGATTGCGGAAACCGTGTTATTGATGCTGGCAGTTGTGTACGTTTCATGCACCCTCTTTTAATTAATTCGTTCTTGGCAGTACTTGACAAGAACGCACCTTCAATCCCCACTTCGGCCGGGTGAAGTGCACCGCCGGAGAAGGATTTAAGCGAAATAATATTATAACAAAATCAATACCTTACAAGTTCCTTTCCGGAGCGCTTTTAAGTATGGATTTGGAATTCATCAATAGTTAACACAAACTGATTATGTCTGTTGTGTCCGGTAATCCGGCTATAAATATGTATTATAAATGAAAAAAGGTACAATTTACGTACATAAAAAGTTTTTTTTCATTTTTTCCTTCACACATATATTTTAACAGGAAAGTCACTTCTCTTATACCCCACAGAATAGGATGTACGGTTCGGCGAATGCCGGAAAACGGAAATGAAGAGCGTGTTACATAGAATATCCCTGTCCTCAGTTTAACGAAATACAGGTAAAGATATCTAATAACGTTTCTGATAACGGAGAATGGATGAAACACGGCAAAATTTTATATGCAATGGTGGATAAAACCTGTGTGCTTAAGCTCATCGGGTCAATAGTATATAACTTAAGCCCGGATTTTGACCGGTTTCTGCAGAAAATAACACATGATGAAGATATTAATTCGTTTGTCGTTGATCTCACGGAAACATCCTACATTGACAGCACCAATCTCGGCCTTCTCGCTAAACTGCACGAGTTCTCAGAGGAGCAGTCACTGGTTACTCCCACACTTATATCCAACAGGGAGAATATTAACGAAGTCCTTTTTAATGTCGGTTTTTCAAATATTTTTAATATCATCGATTGTGTCGATACAAACTGCACTGGTCTCAACCATATACCACAAGCTGAAAGCAGTCCCGGTAATCTTGCACGAATTGTTCTGAAAGCCCATCAGAAACTGGCAAAACTGAATGGGACCAACAGAGAACTTTTTAAAGATGTTATTAACTATCTTGAACAGGATACCCGCGGAAGATCCTATTCCCGGAATTAGTCAGATTCTGTTAACGATAAATAAACAAACGTCATTCCCTTTCTTCACGTGTTACAGAGTTGTGTCTTATAACGTAATTGAACTAATTGCATGGTGAAATTAAAAAGATATATTTTGTTCAGTCACCCCAAATAAATTAATGTCGGGTAGTTACCGCTAAAGAATAGATATACCATGAAAAAACCGTTTCAAATACTGATTGTTGACGATGAAGCGGGTATACGGAAAATTCTCAGGTTATTTCTGGAATTGGAGGGGTATACTGTCTTCGAGGCGGTATCAGCCAGCCAGGCACAACAGATCGTGCAGAAAGAGAAACCGCATCTGATGATCCTGGATGTGGTATTGTGCGGCCAGACCGGTTTTGAGGTGTGTGAGTGGATTAAGGAGAATCCTGAAACAAAAGATATTATTGTGATACTTTTCACCGCGCTCAATCAGGATCATGACTATAGAGAGGGGGAGCGGGTGCAGTGTGACTTCTATCTCACCAAACCACAGAATCCGAAAGACATAGTAAAAAAAGTAAAAGAATTTCTCGATGAATTATCTGAACAAAAGGATGAATAGAAAGGGTAGTGCGGGTGTGCAGAATTTATGATACGTCCCGTTTAATATATCCATAACTAATTCCCCTGAAGTTATCGGGGATTTATTATTTTACGTACCCTGAATTCTTAAAGAATTTCATGAAGTAGAAACATGGCAACTCGGTCCTACTAAATATACGGAAAGGTTTTTAAAGCTCATGACTAAAAATATTCCCATAAGCATGTTACTTATTCTAATCTTTGCAGGATTGGCAGTGTGGTATCTCTATCCGTCAGTCACTTTCTATATGCGAACACCTGAAGAACGGGAAGAGATTACGCGGGAGCACCCTGATGTCTTAAAAAAGGTTCTTAATCTCGGGCTCGATCTGCAGGGTGGTATGCGGCTGGTGCTTGAAGTTGACCGATCCAAGGTAAAGAAAGAGGAAGGTGCGGACCTTATTGATCGGGCCTATACGGTTATCGAAAACCGGATAAACGGTCTCGGTGTCCGCGAGCCGACCATTCAGAAACAGGGTAAGGATCGGCTTATAATAGAACTGCCGGGATTGCGTAATGAAGAAGCTGCCAAGCAGGTGGTCGGATCAACGGCACAGCTCGAGTTTAAACTGCTGCGCGAAGCTGCCGAACTTGACAAAGCAATCCGGACAATCGATAAAGTTCTCAAAGGAGAACTGGAGAAAGCGGATACCGCAACGATTGATACGGCGGATACCAGTGCAGTGAAAGAAAAAGAGGATCAGGAGCATGCAGAGCAGCTCTTTTCCGGACAGGAAGAAGAAACGGATACTGCAGTTGTTGAAGCGGAGGGAGAGGACACGGAGGATGTGTTCTCATTAACCTCATTCAAGGATTACCTGGTTGCCGTGGGTTCCAGTATGATTGGTGTCCGGGAGAAGGATAAAGCCAAGGTGGATGCGATACTTTCCCGTAAAAAGGTGCAGGATGCGTTGAAACGAGCCGGTCTCAGCGGCAGTATGTTCCTCTGGGGACACGATCTTGAAAAGGTGAATAATATGGAGATACGCCCCATTTACTATGTGCGAAGCAAGGCTGAGCTGAAGGGTGATATTATAAAAGACGCTAGGTGGGAAGTTGCCAGGGGAGGCCTTGAAGCCGGCCAGGCAGTAGTCAACCTCGAGATGAATCGTAAAGGTGCACGAAGATTTTCCCGGGTAACCGGTGTCAATGTACACAAATTCCTGGCTATAATTCTGGACAGTACCGTCTACTCGGCGCCACAAATCAGACAGAAGATTTCCCAGGGACGTGCCCAGATTACCGGAAGCTTTACGCCGGATGAAGCCAAGGCACTCGCTATTGTACTCCGTGCAGGCGCCCTGCCCGCACCGGTAAAGATCATCGAAGAGCGGACCGTGGGCCCTTCACTCGGACAGGACTCCATTAATAAAGCTGTTAAAGCATGCATTATTGGATTCGCACTTATTGTGCTGTTTATGATTATTTATTATAAATTCGCCGGATTAATTGCAAATGTCGCGTTGTTCCTGAATCTTATCTTCGTCCTTGCAATTATGGCAAGTGTGGGGGCCACCCTCACCCTTCCCGGTGTGGCCGGTTTGATCCTTATTATTGGTATGTCCATTGATGCAAATGTGATTATCTTCGAGCGCATCCGGGAAGAGCTGTCTATCGGTAAAACTATCCGCAGTGCTGTGGATGCCGGTTACGCCCGTGCGTTTGTCACCATCATGGATGCCAATATTACCACCCTGTTTACCGCCCTGGTTCTTATGTGGGTCGGTACCGGACCGATTAAAGGATTCGCAGTTACCATGATCTTCGGTATACTGGTATCACTGTTCACAGCGCTCTTTATAACACATGTTATTTTTAATATCATTACGTCAAATAAAGAAATAAAGAAATTAAGTATCTAATTACATACACACTATAGAGGAAGCATTATGCAGTTTTTTAAATCTCCGAATATTAATTTTATAGGGAAACGAAACATCGCCTTTATTATTTCCGGAATAATGTTTGTGGTCACTATCGCCTCAGTTGTGGTACACCGGGGATTGAATGCCTCCATTGATTTTGTAGGCGGCACCGTGCTACAACTGAAGTTCGAAAAGCCTGTCACCGAAGATATCGGTTCCATCAGATCAATTATTGCTGAATTGAACTTTGGCACCCCCGAAGTAAAAACTATCGGGGCGGCAGGGACTGAGATACAGATTATTGTCAAGAAACAGGCTGAAGGTACTCTCGTTGGTGATGCGGTTAAAGAGGCGCTTCGTAAGAAATTCAGCGAGAATCCCTTTGAATTGCGACGTGAAGAGAAGGTCGGACCGAAGATTGGTAAAGAATTGCAGGGAAAAGGTTCTCTTGCGGTGCTCCTCTCGCTTGTGGTTATTGTTATCTATATCGGTATAAGATTCCACCTGCCTTTCGGCATTGCCGCCATTGTGGCTCTTTTCCATGATGTCGTTATAACCATAGGGGTATTTTCCGTACTGGATGCGGAATTTTCTCTGCCCATTATCGCCGCGTTACTCACCATTATCGGATATTCCCTCAATGATACCATAGTGGTATTTGACCGGATCCGGGAAAACCTCGGCGGGCTGAGCGCAAAAAAAAGTTTCAATGAAAAGGTGAACACCAGTATTAACCAGTGTCTCTCACGTACTATCTTAACTTCGTTGACCACGCTGGTTGTTGTGGTAACCCTTTTCGTCTATTTCTTCAACAGCGGCGACGTCCTGAAATATTTTTCCGGGGCTCTGCTTACCGGGATTATTGTCGGTACCTACTCCTCGATCTATATCGCCAGCCCGGTACTGATACTGTGGAATCAGAAGTGGACCATTAAATAAAATCGAAACCATAGAAGCTTCCCCGCAGGGAGAAGCTTCTCGATTGGAACAAACATTAATTAAAAAGGCGGGAAATGCTTTTCCCGCCTTTTCCGTTTATTCACGGATGGGAATATTATTCAACTTTCACTTCAATAGATTTTGGTTTAGCCTTTTCGGTCTTCTTAATGGTCAGCTCCAGTGTGCCGTTTTTGTAGCTGGCGGCGATATTTTTTTCGTCAACATGTTCCGGTAAGGCGAAGCTTCTGCAGAAACTGCCGTAGCTCCGCTCGTAATAGTAGTACTTACCTTTTTCACGGTTTCTCTTCTCCTGTTTTTTTTCACCGCTTATTCTCAATACACCGCCCTCCACAGTAATGTTTATATCCTTCTTATCAAGTCCGGGGATATCTGCGCGAAGTACATAATTGTTGTCGTTTTCAACAATGTCTACCTCCGGCCACTGGTGACGCACCAATTCCTTTCCCCCGTTGAAAAAGAACCCGTCATTAAAAAAGTCGTCAAACAGATTGGAAAGGCTGAAAAGCGGTTTCTCATAACGTATCAGGGCATTCATAATTACCTCCTGTTAAGGTGAATGTTTTTTCTATAGCTCCTTGAGAAAATCATCGAACGATTTACTCGTATGCAAGGCGATTTTCAAATTTATGATATCCTCATTTCGAATGACAACAGTCCTCTCCGGTCTTCCTTCAAGAAAAGGTATATAATCCGGACCCTGTATCTTTTCCAGCTTTATCCTCCTTTTATCTTCAACATGATGCTTTTTCATTGCAACCTCCTCTAACTCTTCCATTTTCCTTCGCTAATAACTATTGCAACCATTGTGCCACAAACAGGAAATAGCCTTAAAAGCTCGATTTGGGAGGTTTTAGTGAGTATTAAAGCCTTTATAGTGAAAAGCAGGTTAAATAATGGAACAACAAAACAACACAAGCGTTTCATTTTGGAACACTAAAATCCCTCCAGTACTCCATACCAAAAGTCGGTCTCTGTCCTGAATTTGACCTTTCATAAAACAAACATAGTTCTACTTTATTTAAGAATATATTTTTAATGTCCTGTTTTTTTTAACACAGCCTATATATATAAGGAGAATCAGTTTATGCGTATACTTTCAGGAATTCAGCCGTCGGGTAAGTTGCATATCGGCAACTATCTCGGCATGATAAAACCGATGGTGGCGTCTCAGAGCCGGGGAGAACTGTTCTGTTTTATCGCAAACATGCACAGCCTTACCTCCATATTTGACGGCGTGGTAATGAGAGAAAACATCAACGATGCCCTTATCGATCTTCTGGCACTGGGAATTGATCCGGACCAATCGTATCTTTACGTACAGTCCGACCTGCCTGAAGTTGCTGAATTAACCTGGTACCTTAACACCGTAACCCCAATGGGACTGCTCCAGCGGTGCCACTCCTATAAAGACAAGGTGGCACGCGATATTCCGGCATCAAGTGGACTCTTTACCTATCCCGTGCTTATGGCCGCCGATATACTCCTTTACAGCGCCAATATTGTCCCGGTCGGCAGCGACCAGAAACAGCACGTTGAAGTGACCCGTGATATCGCTATTAAATTTAACAACACTTACGGTGATATTCTAACGGTACCGGAGGCGGAGATCAAGGAGGAACTGGCAACGATCCCGGGTACTGACGGGCAAAAGATGTCGAAATCCTATAATAACACTATCGAGATATTTGCGCCGGAAAAGGTGTTGAAAAAGAAAATTATGGGTATTGTCACCGATTCAACGCCGGTGGAGGCACCCAAGGATCCGGATACCAACTATATTTACATGCTCTATTCTCTCTTTGCTGCACCCGAAGATGCACAGTTGATGGCGGATAAATTCCGCAGGGGCGGGTTCGGCTATGGTGAGGCGAAGAAGGCGCTGTTTGCGCTGCTCATGGACCACTTCGCTGAAGCCCGGAAAAGGCGCGAAAAGTTAGCCGCCGATCTCGGCTACATTAGGGAAATTCGGAAAAAAGGTACTGAAAAAGCGCGGGCAGTCGGTTCGGTACTTCTGGATAAAGTGCGAAAAGCTATCGGTATTGATTAACAAAAAGAGTGCCGCGATCTGTGTATTTAAATAATAACGTCGCTGGTAATCCCATATCTAATTGGCTCCCGTTAACACATGATACCGTTTTTTGCGGTAGGTACATCCTCTTAAGTTACGTGCTATTGTAAATACAGGCGTTTTTGCCGTACCTATCGCTATATCCTCTCTCTATCAATCTCCCGAATCTGTATACATTCATAGGCGCCTGACTGAAAGTACGGCTGTCAGATAGTTCTGGTTTTTTTATACAAACTGCGGTAGTATGGCAAGTAGAATCATGGTATATTTTAATACGTAGAACTGTCTGTTACGGAAGCGAACACCGTATGAGTGCCGAAAAGACCAGAGCCTTTATTCTGAGAACGATTCCCTACCGTGAGTCAAGCTGTATCCTGCATCTGTTTACCGAAGAGCACGGACTGATTCACGGTATTGCCAAAGGTATTCGCAGGAAAACAGCACGCCGGGATATCATTGAACGCGGATACCATATTGAACTGATAGTCTACAACAAAACAACTCGTGACCTGCATACGGTCAGTGCGATTCATGTTATTGAGTATTATCCGTTAGTACGATCGAACCTGATAAAATCAGCGCTGCGGGATGCTGCCTTCGAGATGGTACTTGCCGCAATAACCGTCACTGATGTCCACCCTGAACTCTATACATTCTTTCACCGGTTTCTGACTTATCTGGACTCGGCGCCGGAAAAAGAGTGCCACCCTTTTGCACTCTGGCTCTTCTGCCATCGCTTTTCCCAGCACCTGGGATTTGGCCTTGATTTACAACACTGTATCACCTGTGGCGGAACGCTTACACAGGATGCAGTGCTGATCCTGCATCGGGGCGGACTTGAATGCGAAAAATGCACCAGAGAATCGCATGAACGTTTCCGGCTGCCAGGGATAGTCATCTCGTACCTCAGACACGGCACTCCTAAACCGGCTCAACTGAGAACAACACTTTTACCGAAGGATTTGAAAAAGTGTACTTTTCTGCTGACCGATTACTGCAGGTATCATTTCGACACGCAGAAAGAGTATAAAGCACTCGCCTTTCTGAACGACATGGCGGGCTGGTAGTGGTATCGTCAATACCGCGTTCGCTTCATCACTCTACCGGTGCTCAGTACTGCTGAAACGGGATCAGTAATCGTGATCGATGTTAGGAAAAAGTATTCATTTTTCCGTGGTGCAGCCGGACACCAATAGTGCCGCTTTGTTAAAAAGTACCCGGATGTAGGCATACCGGAAGTGTCGCCGGTAATTATAAATACGCCTTCACGTCCATTGATACCACGTGAATCCACTTGTCATACAAATTCTTGTTAAAATCGCCGCGATAGGTGCCGCCGATGGAGAAATGATCCCCGGCGCTGATATCGATGATACAGTCGATGACATGTGACGTGCCGGTAGAAAAACCCTGTGCCATGGGGTATTCAATCCGGGTGTTGATGTCGACCTGGGACCAGGTATAGGAGACCTCGGCCCACCCTTTGTTTACCAGACGCAGGGTCAGGCCGGGCTGCAGACGGTAATACGGCCCGTCAATACGTCCTTTGCCGGCCATGCCCACGGTCTCATTGGCAAAGATCGAGAGTGCCTCAATAAAATAGTACCGCTCTTCAAACGTAAGAGACCGATCGAATATCTTAATCGTGTCAAGCCGGTGCTTTTCCTTGCGATGCAGTGTGTGCATCCTGCCGGCCAGCCCGAGATGCACTTTTTCCCATTCCTTATCAAAACGGCTGCCCCATTCAATGCCCCGTTCACTATAGTTGCGCACCTTCCTGAGGAACGGACGGGCAAAGAGATTGCCGTGCAGGCCGTTGACAAATGACGGCCGCCAGTCGATCTCCTGTCGGTAGAAAATATCGGCGTAGGAAATGAGCGAATCATGTTCTTTTGCAAATGAAGTGTATCCCGGAATCCACGTGGTTTTGGGGAACTTATCCAGTGCTACCAGTGTGGAATCAAGCCGGATATGCTCATCGATAAGAAAGGTGCCCCGCCAGCTCAGATCCGACAGAAGTCCCGTTATTTTGCTGCTCTGCGGCTTGAAAAACCAGTTCCCTTCAACAGACGATTTGCGGATGTTCTCGGTACCGGCGCTGTTGAACACTTCTCGCTCTTCAATGATATAATCGCCCAGACGATCGGGAATATATTCATTCAGCTCCGGATTGTAAATATGGGTACCCTGTCCCTCACCGACATACACCGGCACCTGTACATAGGCGGAAGCTTTTTCCGAGCTCAGACTGTACCGTATATGGGTACTGACACCGGTTTTAACCGATGCGACATCGTTAACGGCGGTTATCAGCAGTACCGAGTTTTTTTCTTCAGTAGCCGGATTCAGCCGCCGCTTCTGCAGATGGTATGAGCTGGTTCCGGAGAAGCTCCAGCCTGTGCGCGGCGAATACCGTATCCCCTGCGACCAGAGAAAGGTGGAACCCGTATCCACCGACGCTTCATCGAGGGGGAGAAAGATACTGCGACCGCCCTGCCGCTCCTGGGCAAAATAGACCGACTCGGTCAGGGAAACCGGTTTGAACCGGAAGTCGATACCGCCGCCGAGTTTACCACTGTTCGGGCCGTGAATCCGGGTACGCCACTCGTCATCGGCACGAACGCCCCAGTTGAAAAGGCGGTAATCAAACAGGGCACTTATACTGTCGCGGGTAAATTTCCTGGTGTCAAGGGTGTCGAAATGGCGGACATACATGCCGCTGTACAGCAGATCCGCATGCTCCCAGGGGGCGATACGTGCCCCATACCCGATCCGGTGGGTCAGCAGACTGTCGTTACTGAAAAACTGACCGTAGGAGAACAGTGCAGAAATATTACGCCGGAGCGTCGCACCCGAATGGGTCTCCCACACGTTTATCTGGTTGTCCAGTACCGGGTGCCGCTCACGGTCCCAGGTGTTCCGCCGCTCAAATGATGACAGGATTTCCCGTGAAAAACGCTTACTGGAAAAATAATGACGCCCGTGGAGCCAGACAGAGCGCTCGTCGAAACGCTCCGTACCCAGGGTAAAAAAGGATTTTGCCGCGGCCGCCGTGTTGTCGTCATCATCTCTTGCAGAGAAAAGATTCCGGTCCTCCTCCTCACCGGCGACATCCACCGAAAGGGAGAGCCAGTCGCGTGGCCTGCAGGCGGCGGTAACCTCACCCTTGATTGTTCTGTGCGGCGCCGGCGCCGGAGAGAGCGCAGAATAGGTACCCTGTCCCGACCCCACATACAGATATACCGGACCGCGGGGATCCGACTTGTCAAGCGTCTCCTGCAGAAGCGCTTTCTGGGCCGAATCCAGTGATGTCGTGTCCGTTGAATCGGTGAACGGCGCATAGTCGCCGCCACCCGGTGCCGTTTGTCTGAACCAGACCTGGTAAAATCCCTGATTATCTTCAGGGGTGTCACTGTTGTAGGGATTGTAGATATAGAAATACCAGGTGGTGGTACCGACTGTGACTGAATCGAGTTTGTAAAGACGGTAGATGGCGTTGTATGACGGAACATCATTGGGGTGAATCCGCTTGCCGTTGAGAACGAGCGGTGTCTTGTCGCCGCTCTGTTTCAGGCTGTCTACCATGGTGCGGGTGAGCTCAAGGTCTATCGGGTGGTTTTTATTGTCCGTTTCATACCAGAGCG
Source organism: uncultured Fibrobacterota bacterium (assembly GCA_964543525.1). Taxonomy (GTDB): domain Bacteria; phylum Fibrobacterota; class Chitinivibrionia; order Chitinivibrionales; family JANQEN01; genus CBDVBE01. Next base: position 32,682 of record CAZIYW010000025.1, read on the forward strand.
CACCCTGTATCAGCAGCGATGAATCACGGCTCGCCACACCCATATCGGTCGCCAGAAACGTGCGCTGGTAATCGAACGCTTTGTATTCATATGAGACCTGGATAATACTGTTGTCGTTTATCGGGAAGGTCGGCGTGAAATGTACGGTCCCGATATCATAATCCACCATATAGTCCTTGTGCTCGCCCTCACGCAGTTTCTTACCGTCGACGAGTACGGTCACAGTACCCGCTATAGGGGTTATCAGATCAGCTTCGCCGTTGCCGGTCAGATAGTACGGCCCCTGAAAACCGAGCTGTCCCTGAATGGTCTGTACCGCATATTTACCACCGGAAATAGCGCCGTAAGCGCTCGCTCTGAACTGCGTGCCGCGATACGCCGCCGAAAGTCCCTTGAGCTTCTTGTGCCCCTCAATAAGACCGCCCGGCGGAAGAGAAATATACTGATCACCCACCACTACCGCATATCGCGGATGCTCAAGAGCAACATACATCCTGTCAATCTCGCCGATCTCACGAGTGTCACCCTCAAGCGTGGTACCCTGATCTGAAAGGTTCGCGGAAAGCTCCGTACTCTCGTTTATTTTACCGAAGATACGGACTTCGAGTGCCTGCTCCATGTTTAACTGGCCCTGGCTGCCGAAAGAAACCCCGATGCTTTTATATCCCGAGATCGTCAGGAATTCATTGGTAAACCGTGACTGATAGGCGTCGGTAAGAGGCTTCGTCACCGCAGTCGTATCACGCAAATCGATATACCGGCGCTCATACAGAGAATAATTCTTCCGCAAACCCTGAAAACTGGTACGGTAATACACTCTGAGCACCGTACCGCTGTCCAGAGGCTCAGAGAAAAGCAGGCCGTTTTCTTTTTCAATATAAATGTACGACGGCACTGAACCCCGGGTACTGTCCGTAAATGAAACCGTAATCGACGCGGTGTCAATAAAGTGCCAGCCCAGAGGATACGGCCCCGGCGAACCGTTTCCCGTGATTGTCGTGTCGATAGTTAATGCCAATACCGGCAAACAGAGTGTCGAAATAACCAGAAATGCTTTTTTGGTAACAGATGTATTCATGAGCCGTTTTCAGTCTCGTATCCGAATCGGAGAACTAATAGTTGACATACTCCGGTGTATGTTTTAAAATACAGAATGTCAGGCGCTTACAATATTATATTGTACGGTCTCCGGATACTATTTGTACAGGAGGACAACATATTTTTACATACCGGCAACCGATCATCGTTCAAGGGGTTCGCCATACAAACAGTAGAACGCCTTTTTCGAAAAAGGTACGGCGCTGTGTCTCATGACTATGGAAACGCCTGAGCGATGTAATAAGCACCTGATGTATAATCAGATATTAAAGTTGTTGCTTTATATAATACTTTGATTCAATTTTATGGGGAAGATAATTTCCTTGTTCAACAATACCATCAATACGGCTGACCGGGAGAAACCAAGATGATGCATTCCTCTTCGGAAAAGAAAAAGCTGTTCGATCGTCTTAAAAAAGAGTACAAGCAGAGAGACCGCTACCATTTTCTGAGTGGTCTTGGCGAAGGCGGCCTTGCTGTGGTGTCCAGTTGTTTTGACAAGGTACTCAACCGGGTGGTGGCTGTCAAGGAGTTGAAAAGAAGCAAGCGGAACAACCCCCATCTGCTCAGGGCGTTTGTTACCGAAGCGAAACTGGTCAGCTACCTTGATCATCCGGGTATAGTGCCCATTTATGACACCTTCTTTGAGCGTAATAATAAATTATGCTACAGTATGAAGCTTATTGAGGGTATGCGTCTCACCAGCCTGCTGAAATATCGATCCAGGGGAAAAGGTGATACCAAAGGAGTCCCGCTCAGTAAACTGATTGAAATATTTATGAAAATTTGTGAGACCCTGGCCTATGTGCATGACAAAGGGGTGATTCACCTTGATATCAAACCCGATAACGTGCTTATCGGTAAATACGGGGAAGTGTTTATCATGGACTGGGGCAATGCCCGGCTGTATAACCAGAAACCATACTTCGAATATTTCAACCAGCATATGGATGATATCAAGCTTGCCAATCTGGAGAAAGAAGCCGAGCACATGATACTCGGCACCCCCCATTATATGTCGCCCGAGCAGACCAGTAAATCCCGTGCTGAGTTGACGCCGTCATCGGATATCTTTTCCGCAGGCATTATTCTTTATCAGATGCTTACCGGCACACACCCGTTCGGCCATGTTGATGAAACGCGGGAAATCATGATGGAGATTCGCAGTTTTCGACCCAAGCCCGCTCACAAGGTAAACAGTGATATACCACTGAGAGTATCCATGATCTGTGAGCACATGCTCGAAAAGGATCGCCGACTCCGGTATCATAGTTTCAAAGAAGTACTCGAAGACCTGGATGATTTTTATAATTCGGGTCAGGCATTCGAAACCAGAACCTATAAACCCGGTGAGGCTATTGTTAAGGAAGGAGATATCGGTGACTACTCATTTAAAATTCTCTCCGGAAAAGTTGAGGTTACCAAGAAATCCAACGGCAAAAAGAAGGTCCTTGCCGAGCTGGGAGAAGATGAAATTTTCGGAGAGCTTGCCATCTTTACAAAACAGCCGCGAACCGCAACAGTAACAGCATTACAGACCACCACCATTCGAATCATGGACCGGGAATCCGTGGAAAAAGAACTCGAGAAACTGAGCCCCTGGGTTGGGTATATGATCACCAGCCTCTCCAACCGCTTTATTGAAATGAATGATAAGATTCTGAAGCTTGAGAAAGAGTAATGTCATCGTATTCCGTTATTGCGACACCGTTTCCGTAGATGCGTTACGCGCAACGCATCTACGGAAACGGCACCCCGCCGCATAGGATAAAATGTAATTCAGGAATAAATGACCAGCCTTCTTGCGTATATTAATTGTATTCGTGTTCTTCCCGTTACCTTTTCAGCAGCACGGTAATCGTTTTAGAAAATCCTTTCGTTTTCATACGGCACAAATACAATCCTGCAGCAAGGTTACAGGCATCATTCGGTGTATTCAGTTGCACCCGGTGATACCCGGGAGATGCCGGACCGTTAACGACTGTCCGTACCAGGTCGCCCCGCAGTGAATACAGTTTGATGCTCAACTGCTTTGCCCGGTTGTTTTCAGGAATCTGGAAATGGATACCGGTCGCGGTCAATTTCAGATCAAGAGATGCCGGCATGGTTATTCCTTTTTGTGCAATGCCGGTGCCGACTTTTACCGTAAAGAAATCGTCACTCTCGTCTGTCAAACTACTCTGTGTGACGGACGTTACCCTGATTTTATACTCATCCCCCAACGGGAAATCCGCCGGAATGCTCCAGGTATAGGCATCGTTGGGTGATACCGATCCGGCAAGCTCTGCCTGTACACTGGTTCCGTTAATTATCTCAACCTTGATGTTGTCGGTAGTGTTGGTTGTCCAGGTAATGTCATATGATTGTCCCCGCTCCCACTCCTCACCCCCATTAGGGGAGGTGAGTGTCAGTGTCTGGGGCGATTTCATTGTCTCTACCGCCGGATCACCGAAATAATGGAATTGCCATGCCACCAGTTCTGCAGAGGAGACTGTGTCGTAGGTGTAACACACCCCTCTTGTGTAAGCCATGCCGAACCTGGTTAACTCTTCTTCGGTAACAGCCTTCATAACGCCACGGTTAAATCCATGCATACTGGTATAGGCAGTGGTCTGTGCACCAATGAACGCAGCGCCCAGATTTTCATGACCGATCCATTTCTCTGCCCAGCAATCGCCGCCCGAAGTAAAATTCCCTGTCTGACAAGCACATGAGAGGACAAAGGGATAGATGGTATTGGATACCGCGCCGATATCCGTGGTCCTCCAGGAGCCGTTCCCGTAAGTCCACCCACTGGTCATACCATGACCGTTATAATTAATGAATCGTACCCCTTTGTTCATTGCTGCGATGCATTCCTCTTTGCCTCCCCGTGGCTGATTTACCTGGTAACACTCGGTAATGTCCCATTCGCCCATGGGTACGAAGTAATCATCATACATTTCACGGAGTATAACATCACAGTGATTTGGCGGAAGATTGCCCATTGACTGGGTATTACCGCCAAAAGCAACAAAATGTCTGGGATACGTGTCAATAGTGGTCTCTGCTGAGATGGTTTTTTCCACAATATTGGTCAGTGACTGTGCACTGCGCACAAAAAAGAGGCCCAGTGCAATATCCGGTTTAGGTTTGCCGGTCGTTGGTGCAACATAGTAATTATAGGATTTGGTAGAGCTATATGAATGGGTCGGGAAATCACCGTATTTGCCAACAAGCAAACAGAATGTCGGCATTATTCCGCGAACATAATCGCGATAGTCATCTTTGCTGCTGCCAATGTCTGACGGAGTGACCAGTTCCACCTCATAGGTGGTTGATCGAAAATCGATTAATTTCTGCAAATCAGCGTTATCAGCGTAAGTTGACGAAGAAATGATTAGATATTTCTCTTTGCCGGAGAAGCGCTCTGAAGGTATCCCCCGTCCCAATTCACCCTTTAAATTCTGAAACATTTTCCGCATCTGTTTATCAAAGGAGGGAGAGCCCATTGATTTAATTATTGTTGGCTTCGCCATTTTAAATGTTACCGTGAAGCTCCGGGCTACAGTGAGAACCTTTTTTAATGGATTATACTGGACCGGATTAAACTCGATACTTGCAGCATGCTGGCCACGATATACATATCGATCGGATATTGTAACGAAATATGGATTGATTGTACCGCGCTTTGTATATGCTTCAGGGTTATAGGCAAAATATTCACTCCTGTTCGTCTCATACACAATCGGTTGTACTGGGTAAATGTTATGGTGAAGAATTACCTCTTTGCATACAATATCGGAAATCGCAATTTCAATATTATCATTTTCCAGTGCAAGCTGAAAGGAAGATGTAAGCAGTTCAGGATCACCGAATACTCCTTTACCTGCAAAGCCGGGTATAGAAATTTTTGTAAATGTTTCATTAATCACTTTTCCGCTCTTTAATTTTTCATGAACCGGAATGTGTTCTACTTTAAGCTCTGGAATAGTGATATGAACTTGATAGCCATTTCGAAGTTCATCCAGATGAAACGGCGGCATTGAGAAAACGGAAATGGAAAACAGTAATACTATTAAAACTGCGGTAAACCTTTTCATATACCCCCCCTCATTCTTTTGAGAAAAAAACCATACCAAGAATTAGTTTGTTTCCCATCTCCCTGCACATTAATAATAATAAAATTTTGGATAAATAGCAAAATTTAATTAGAGTATATGTGTTTTCTCGTTATTGGCCGTGTGATATTTGGCCGTCACTGAGGATGTGCCAAATTAATTTCGTTCTCTTCGTTATGATCCGCTTCACTTAAAATATCCCTGCTCACCCGGGTTATAAGATAATTAGTGTCTGATATTAAAAAGAACTTATTAAATGACTTCTAGTATCAGATTTCGTCTATGAAATAAGTCCCCAGCCTTCAGATATTTTATATGAGGATAGAGTATATTATCGAATTTATTGTCGAACGTAGAAAACCAAATAAAACATAGATTATTAGCCAAAACATAAATATTGTCAAATAAAATTAGGGTTGTTATTTTTTACCTATGAATGTACAATAGAGTTATGTATATTTTTTAAGCATATGTTTTGTTGTTTAAAGAGATATTTTCATGAAAAGAGGGGAGAAAATGAAATCCAAGAAACTGGATCAGATTAATCAGAAGATTCTGGATATTCTGCAGGAGAACAGTTCTATTACCAATTCTGAACTGGCTTCTAAAATCGGTCTTGCACCTGCATCAACACTTGAACGGGTCAGGAAGCTTGAGAAGAGCGGGGTGATAAAAAAGTATGTAGCTCTGGTTGATGGAGAGAAGATTGGCAAGGGGACCATTGTTTTTGTTATTATCAATATGGCACTGTATTCCATTGAGACGATCAGGGAGTTCTCGGAACATATTCAGAAAATTCCTGAAGTACTGGAGTGTTACAAGCTGGCCGGTGAACATGACTATCTTTTGAAAATTATTACGGAAGATATACAGAGCTATGAGTCACTTGCGATAAAAAAACTGGCAAAAATACCCGGCATCGCCAGAATGAATACATTTTTTGTGTTATCCAACACAAAACAGCAGACCAAAATCGCTATTTCGGAAGCATAAAAGAAAAAATTACCTCTGGAATATAAAAGGCGGCCTTTTAAAAGGTCGCCTTTTATATTATGAAAGACTGATAATACGGCGGTTGTGATATTCTGCGTTATTCCTTCGGTTTACCAAGTACTTCTTCAAACATCTCCTTGTCCCATGGTCTTGATGCTGCAATGTTCTGCCTGAACCTGATAAAATCGATGGTATCCTGACCGGTTATTTTCCTGGTATTAAAAGCACCGAATCCCAGAAATGCTTCACCGCCCATATTTGCCGCAAGCCAGTGTCTGTTGTAATTTTTCGAGTAATCCCAGAAGTATTTCTTTTTCGCACGGATACTGTCTATTGATTTAATCAGGCAGCCGGGGAAGAGATTTGCGAAAGTCCAGATTATGTTGTTTACTTCTTTATCCAGAAGCTCAAAGTCGGCATCCGGCTGATGCTGTTTTACCAGCGCCTTTGCCTCTTTGAAGGCATCACCTTTTTTATATTCACCATAGACAATTTCACCGTCTTCGATATAGTTATCGGTGACAACCATGGGATTGCGCACCCATTCCCCGTCGATTTTAAGCACGGGAACACATTTGCTGATAATGTTCTTTAATTTTGTTTTGTAGGCGGACCACATTTCGCATGAGACACAGTTCCACATGGCATCTTCAATACCAACATACCAGGGGAGGAAATCCGAGGAACCGCCGTCGGGAGCGGAGCCGTGACGGGGACCGGCCTGGCCGAATACGGCAAGGTCTGAGGCGATACTGATGTCACAGGCCATGCCGATTTCCTGGCCGCCCGCTACCCGCATACCGTTTACGCGGCAGATAACCGGTTTCTTACAGGCAAGGATACTGTCAACCATATGGTTGAACAGCTCCATATACTGGCCATACTCGTCGGGCCGCCTGCTGTAAAACTCACTGTACTCCTTGGTATTACCTCCTGTGCAGAACGCATAGGGACCGGTACCGGTAAACACTGCGGCAACAACACTCCTGTCAAGAGAGGCATTCTCAAATCCGGCAATAACCCCTTTGACCATTTCAGTGGTGTAGGAATTATATTGTTTTGGATTATTCAGACGAATCCAGGATACATAGAGGTCTTTTACCTCATTACCCTCGGGATCGGTTAACGGTCGTTTTTCAACAACCACACACGGCGCGTCGGTACCCCAATGAGGGGCGTTATGCAAGATATGGTCTTTCTGCTCATTGTCTCTCGGCATCCAGTCGAGGCTCATAACAATCTCCTTTGTTTGATGGGTGTGTATTGAGAAATCAATTTATCATAATGATTTTGTTCCTGCCGGAAATGGTATTGTATACCTTCAAATCCGGTGAACGGATATAAAATACGTTATTGTCCCTTCGCCATGAGATACGCCACCGCCTTTTCCAGTCCGTCAAGAGAGAGTTCAAACATGGGAAATATACGGCGTATAGTACCGATTGTCTGCGTATATCCCCACCAGCGTGACGGTATCGGATTCAGCCAGACAGTATGGGGAAACAATCCGGCCAGAAATTTCAGACATTCGATACCCGGTCTGCCGCTGCGTGTCTCCAGGTGAACAGAGCCGTTCCGGATCATCAGCTCATAGGGTGCCATACTGGCATCACCTACCAGCACGATACGGGTTTCCGGATCGTACCGGGCGAAATCTTCAATCCGTACCGGTTCTTTATACCGCGCCGGATCCCGCCAGAGCGTGCTGTAAATTGTATTATGGAAAAAAAACGTTTTGATATCCTTGAACTGTGCGCGGGCATAATTAAAAAGCGTCTGTACAAGCGGAATATAGGGATCCATGGACCAGCCGCCGTTATCGATTGCCAGTATTACCTTGAGCCGGTCTTTCAGGCTGCGATCAAATACTATTTCAATCTCCCCGCCGTTTTTCATTGTCTGATAAATCGTGGCGTCAATATTGATTTTGTCTTTCGGGCCGTGCGGTACCAGGTGACGGAGTCGTTTCAGTGCTTCACTGATACGGGACTGGGTCAGGGGACCTTCGGTCGTGTAATCTTTATACCGTCTGTCCAGGGCAACTTTTACGGCTGATTTGTTTCGTGAGATGCCGCCGACACGCATGCCGCCGGGGTAATAGCCGGAATGGCCCACCGGTGAGGTGCCGCCGGCGCCGATCCATCTGCTGCCGCCGTCGTGGCGACCGTTCTGCTCCGCAAGACGCTGCCTGAAATACTCGATTAATTTGTCGGGGCTCAGACGCTGTAATTCCGATTCGTCAATACCCAGCGTGCGGGAGAGCATACGGGGGTTCTGAAGCCATTCTTCGAGCATGGCTCGCGCTATTTCGTCAACCTCAAAACCGGTATGGTCGGGCAGCTCCGCACCTTCAAAGTGATGGGCGAATACCTGATCGAAGAGATCGAAATAACGCTCGCTTTTAACGAGAATTGAACGTGCGGCAGTATAAAAATCATCCAAAGAGGTAATCAGTCCCCGGTCCAGTGCTTTGTGCAGGGTTAAAAATGAAGTCGGGGTGACCGGTATCCCGGCCTCTTTCAGCGTATAGAAAAAATCGGTAAACACGGCTCTTTCCTGTTGTATTCTCCGGTGACTGTTACCATCTGCCACGTGCTATCACATCAGCGGCCCGGTGGTAGTCGCCGCTTTTCTTAAACAGGATCCCCAGAAAGGGTATCCGTCCTTTACGCAGTGAGTCGTTATGGATATCAGGGTCACTTTTCAGTGCACGTATCCAGTTCAGCAGCTCCCGTGTTGCCGGCCGCTTTTCCACCGCCTCGATATCCCGGAGTCTGAAAAAAGTGGTCACCGTGCTCTCCATCAGATTCGAATCAACGTCGGGAAAGTGCACCGCCACGATTTTACGCATCATTTTCGGATCGGGGAAGGCGATATGGTGAAAGTTACAGCGGCCCAGGAATGGATCGGACAGATCCTTTTTTGCATTGGATGTGATTATTATCACCGGGCGATGGGCAGCTTTAATTGTTTTATCAATTTCAATTATGTCAAACTCCATCTGATCCAGCACATCGAGCATATCATCCTGGAAATCAGTATCTGCCTTGTCAATCTCATCTATCAGCAGCACGGTTCGTGTCTCGGAAGTAAAGGCCTGGCCGATCTTTCCCATGCGGATATATTCCTCAATATTGCTGACATCCCTTCCGGAATCGGCAAACCTGCTGTCGTTGAGCCGGGTAAGCGTGTCATACTGGTACAGGGCATCAACCAGTTTCATGCTCGATTTAACATTCAGCACAATAAGGGGCATGTGCAGGCTTTCGGCTATGGCATGGGCAAGCATTGTTTTGCCGGTACCAGGTTCTCCCTTGAGTAACAGGGGCATCTCAAGCGCCATGGTAACATTGACAATCTGTGCCAGCTCTTCATCAAGCACATAGCGTGAGCCGCCGGTGAAAGTATTTGTCTCCCTTGTGTTTGACATGGTCACCCCTTATCGGTCAATGCTCGGAGTATCAACGCAGGTACAATAAAGACTAAAAGCCGGTATTAACAAATGCCCCTGTGCAGACAGTTGTCCGAGTTCTTCAGAGCCGGCTCAATAAAAATAATTTTAACCACCGGCCTGTGCCGCTGGGGTAGTAACTTTTTGTACTCTGCGTCTGTTTTATCCTCTTCTGTCCCCTGTCAGCAGATGCAGAACCGGTTTCGCCGCAGCAGCATTACATGCTATCTTTTCCTTGCTTTTCATATCCCTTTTCACGTATCTTGTATGCTGTGCGATATGAAGAGTATGCCGTCGTACCGGAAGGTTTGAGGGTGTTACCCGGAATAGCGTATGAACTTTCCTGAAAGGCTGGTATGGCATTACAGAGAAAAATTGCATCTATCAATTTAACCACGAAGAAAATCGAGCTCACCGATATTCCCGCAGAGTGGAGACGAAATTATATCGGAGGACAGGGGCTTGCTGCATTTTTGCTCCACCACTATGCACCGCCGGGATGTGATCCTCTGTCTCCGGAAAACCCTGTTATAATCAGTGCGGGGATTATGGGCGGCACGATTGGTATTCCTGCCACCCAGACCTGTATAACCACTAAATCACCGCTGACCAATGCCTGTTTATCGGTTTTCCTTGACGGGCACTTTGCGTCGGAGTTGCGATGGGCCGGTTTTGATCATCTGGTGATTACCGGGAAAGCGAAACGGCCGGTGTATCTGTTGGTGCAGGATGGGACTGTTGGTATTCAGGACGCATCAGGTCTCCGCGGATGTGGTACCGGTGAGACCCAGAGAGCTGTCCGCGACCGCCTGCATGATCAGGAAATACAGATTCTCACTACCGGGAGTGCCGGGGAAAAGCGCGTGCGATTTGCTCACGTACTGTCAAGTATAAAGCGCACCACCGACCGGCCGGGCGCCGGCGCAGTATTCGGGGCAAAAAACCTGAAAGCAGTGGCCTGCAGAGGCGGGCTGGATATCGAAATCAAACATGCTGATGAAGCCATTCTTTGCGGCAGACGAATTATTAAAGCGATACGAAAAATGGAAAATAAACGCAGCAAAAATACTGCCACTACCCCTGCGACACCGGCACCTTATCAGGAGACGGCCAATGAGTACGGCATTGATCTGGAAACAACGGGGGCCCTGGTCGACTGGGTGCGAACCCTTTATACACACCGTATTCTTGAACGGAAACAGGTGAGCAGGGTTATTCCGGAGTCAGGAGCTGCTGATCCGCTGCTTCACTTGATACAAGGTATTGCCGATCGGAAAGGTCTGGGCGACATTCTGGCCGAAGGGCCGTTAAAGGCTTCAGAGTCTTTCGGCGGGGATTGTCTGCGGTACTATACCAACGGCAAAAGCCGGCTCTATGCCACCGTCTGTCTGCAAAACAGAGCGGAAAACGTACCGTCAGATATATTGACGCAATTATACACGGACCGGGCACTGGGTTGTCTCGGTATTCCCCCGCGCTACCACTGGTTGTTACAACCGAAACATGCCGCGCATGAGGATTTTCTTGAGTTGATCAGGCTGAATACCGGCACTGCGGTCTCTTATCGTAAATTGCGGAAGGTTGCGAAGCGGTGCGTTATCGTTGAACAGCTTTTTAACCGGAGGGAGGGAATTTCGCCGGACACCGGAGCTGCAGGTGCCGCTCTTTTCGGCAGTGGTGACTGGGATTCGCAGGGAGTACCCACAGACCGGATTCTGGAGAAGCTTAACATAACCGAACTGCGGCAGCCGAGGTTTTCAGGGAGGAGCGGTACATGAGCAAGAAAATACTCGTTGTTGATCCGGAGAAATGTACCGGCTGCCGTCAGTGCGAGATTGTCTGCTCGGTAAAGCACTGCGGCATCAGCAATCCGGCGCGCTCCCCGATACAGGTGATTAAACGGGAGAATGAGGATCTGAATATCCCGGTCTGCTGTCAGCATTGTATTGACGCTCCGTGTATCAGTGTCTGCCCCCGCGAAGCGATAACGCGTGACGACCGGCTGAACAGGGTGTCGGTCAACAGGGGCCTGTGTATCTCCTGTCGCAGGTGTGTCGCTGTATGTCCGTTCGGGGCGGTTGATTTTGATGAGATAACGAGGATGATTGTAAAATGTAATCTGTGCGGCGGCGATCCGGAATGTGTCCATTTCTGTGAAGCACAGGCTATCGAATATGTTGAGGATTTTAAAGCGCAGCATCAGCAGAAGCGTCAGGCTGCGCAGCGAATGATTGTGGCGATGCGGTCGTGATTTTTTTTATAAAATACGGTAGAGACGTATCGAGATACGTCTGTACAATTATGATATATACATTCTGTATAGTCGAGATACGTCTGTACAATTATGATATATACATTCTGTATAGTCGAGATACGTC